>NZ_MCYD01000658.1:0-15591 GCF_002876325.1 Vibrio sp. 10N.261.52.A1 | reverse complement strand
CTGGTGAATCAAGTATTTCACCACTGCAAGGCCCACAAAGTGTTGGTCAGCACGTCGCTCAAAACAGCAATGGTTTAGGTCGTACGGTAGTGCTAGAAATCTTTGAACCAGAAGGCTACAACATTCCTATCGGTGCCGCTGGCGCAGCTTGGATTTCAGCGGAGAAGCCGCATCCTTTCTGGGGCTTCATTGACGTGATTGGCGCAGCAACAGTTCGTCTACAATCTTACAAGTCTTACCTAGGTGCTTGGTAAAAAAATAACCTGTTAAGAATAAAAAAATACCCCGCTGATGCGGGGTATTTTATTAGTGCTGTGCTACAAAAATGGCAGTGGGATCAGTTCGAGACCGAGCACACCACTGATGCTCATCACCACCAGCAGAGAGACTTTAAAGACCGTCTTTGACCATTGGATGTAGTTGGCGCAATCCACCTTACGGAATGTCACCTTAGTCCACATAAAGCATACTGCCGCCGACACCGCTAGGTATTCGTAGCCCGCTTCTCCGAGCAAGAACAGCCCAAGAGCAACCGCGCCAAACGCAACCACGTACGCTTTCATGTGTTTGTGGGCCTTATCGACACCCTCTTTTACCGGGAGTACAGGGATACCTGCATCTCGGTAGTCTTGAATGCGGAACATCGCAATCGCATACGAGTGCGGCATCTGCCATAAGCAGAACATGATAAACAGCAGTACCGCTTCGATACTCAAGTAGTTTGTCACGCCAAGGTAACCAACTAATGGCGGTACCGCACCAGAGATACTGCCTACGAGCGTGCCATACACCGAATTACGCTTGTACCACATGGTGTAGAAAAAGACGTAAAACACGTAGCCAAGCAACACCACCACCGCAGACATTGGATTAACGTATTGGAACAATAAAGCCGTACCAGCCAGCAACATGACCAACGCATAGATGAATGCGACGTCAGTATTGATGTTGCCCTGAACCAACTCTCGGTTCTGAGTGCGTTTCATTTTTTGATCAATATCGCGATCAAAAATGTTATTCACCACACAACCTGATGCAATCACAAGCCCTACACCCGCCAATGTTGTCAGTAACAACATCGCACTGGCTGGTTCTGTCTTTGCGGCAAGGAAAAACCCCGCCGCAACAGAAATCAGGTTGCCGAAAATGATGCCCGGTTTGGTAATAGACAAATAACTTTTCAGCATACCCTAGCCTACAACTTCATGTTGACGTTCATGTTGTAGATGATCCACACCGAGCCAGCGATAAGGATCAATACAACAATGGCTGTAAACATCAGTGATACTAAGTTCCACTGACCATCGGTTGTTTTCACTTCCATATGTAGGAAGTACTTAAAGTGTACGAAGATCTGCACTAGCGCACAGCCAAACAGAACGACGTAAGTCTCAGTACTTGGAAGCGCATGCGCCCACACAACATAGAACGGAATAATGGTCAGAATCAGTGATGCAACAAAGCCAATCACGTAATCTTTTGCGCCACTGTCTAGATGCTGTTCCATTACATCACCCCCATTAAGTACACGATGGTAAATACACAAATCCAAACGATATCTAGGAAGTGCCAGAACAAGCTCAAGCACTGAAAGCGCATCGACATGTTGTCGTTTAAGCCTTTGGTTGAAAGCTGGTGATACGCCACTGCCATCCAAATAAGACCAAACGTCACGTGAAGACCGTGTGTACCCACCAAGGTAAAGAACGCAGATAGGAACGCACTCTCTTGAGGACCATAACCTTCAGCAATCAAGTGATGGAATTCATACACTTCCATACAGATAAAGGCTAAACCCAGCAGAAACGTTACTTTTAGCCACTTTTTCAGACCCGCAACGTCTTGACGCTTCATTGCAATCATGCCAAAACCGAAAGTGATACTACTGAACAGCAGCATCATGGTTTCCACAAACACGAACGGAAGTTCGAAGATGTCTTTGCCCGTTGGTCCTGCAATAGAGCCACTTTCTAACACGGCATAAGTCGCGAAAAGCGTGGCAAACAGCACACAGTCACTCATCAAGTAAACCCAGAAGCCAAACAGCTTGTTACCCGCTGAGTCATGGTGATGATCATGCGAGTGTGCAAGATCGTAAGTGTGCGACGGAGTATTAGCTTGCATACGTCGTCTCCAAATCATCTTTATTTGTGTTGTTATCACCGTCAGCGCTGTTCTCACCCACCGACTGTTTTTTCGCTTCTGCTAACTGTGCACGTCGAGCCGCTTCAATCGCTTTGATCTCTTCCACTTCTACGTAGTAGTCAACATCGTCGTTGTAGCTGTGTTGAATACACGTCACGACAATACCAACTAGGCTTGCCGCCGCTAGCCACCAGATGTACCAGATCATTGCGAAACCAAATACCAACGACCATGCAGATACATAAATACCTGTCGGTGTGTTCTTCGGCATATGAATACGTTCGTATTCTTCTTCCTGAGTTGGATCGAACTCGCCGCTTTGCTTTTGATACCAGAACGCATCTAGCTCATCGCCCTTAGGCAGTTTTGCAAAGTTGTAGAACGGCGGTGGTGAAGACGTTGCCCACTCAAAAGTACGTCCGCCCCACGGGTCACCGGTAAGGTCGCGGTTTTGGTCACGGTCACGAACACTCACGAAGAACTGAACAAACTGACACACAACACCCATAGCAATCACACCAGTACCTGCAGCCGCAACCGCCAGTAGAGGTAAGAATTCAGGGTTAATATCTTGGCTCAAACGACGCGTCATGCCCATGAAACCAAGAGCGTAAAGCGGTAAGAACGCCATCAAGAAACCGATGATCCAGCAGTAAAACGCACGTTTACCCCAAACTTCGTTCAGAGTGAAACCTGTCGCTTTCGGGAACCAGTAGCCAATCGCCGCAAAACAACCGAATACTACGCCACCAATGATCACGTTGTGGAAGTGAGCAATTAGGAATACTGAGTTATGCAGAATGAAGTCTGCACCCGGTACTGCCATTAATACGCCCGTCATACCACCAACGGTGAAAGTGATAAGGAAACCAACAGTCCACAGCATAGGTGTTGTGAAACGGATGCGGCCTTTGTACATGGTGAACAGCCAGTTGAAAATCTTAACCCCGGTCGGGATAGAGATAATCATGGTTGCGATACCAAAGAAGGCATTCACATTCGCGCCAGAGCCCATAGTGAAGAAGTGGTGCAACCAAACGACAAACGCAAGGATAGTGATTGCAACCGTTGCCCAAACCAGTGAGGTATAACCAAATAGCTTTTTACGTGCGAATGTTGCTGTTACTTCAGAGAACACACCGAAGATAGGCAAGATCAGGATGTACACCTCTGGGTGTCCCCATGCCCAAATCAGGTTCACATACATCATCACGTTGCCACCAAGATCATTAGTGAAGAAGTGCGTGCCGATGTATCTATCCAGCGTCAATAGCGCGATGGTTACCGTTAGGATCGGGAAAGAGATGATGATCAGAATGTTGGCACACAGAGACGCCCAGGTGAACACAGGCATCTTCATCATTGGCATAGACGGAGTACGCATGCGCAGAATGGTCGCGAAGAAGTTCACGCCCGTTAGCGTTGTACCGACACCAGATATTTGCAGCGCCCATATCCAATAGTCCACCCCGACTCCAGGGCTTGCCTCAATACCTGATAGTGGCGGATAAGCCAGCCAACCTGTACGGCCAAATTCACCAAGGCCTAGTGACATATTGGTTAGGATCACGCCCACTACAAACAACCAGAAACTCAGGTTGTTTAGATAAGGGAACGCGACATCACGAGCACCGATTTGCAGCGGTACGATGATGTTCATCAAACCAATAACCAGCGGCATCGCTACAAAGAAAATCATGATCACACCGTGAGCGGTGAAGATCTGATCATAGTGATGCGGTGGTAAGTAACCGCTCTCGCCAGCAGCGGATAGCAACTGCTGACTACGCATCATTACCGCATCGGCAAAACCACGAATCAACATGATCATTGCAACAGCAATGTACATGAAGCCCAGTTTTTTGTGGTCTACTGAAGTAAACCATTCATTCCATAAGTATTGCCATTTCCCTGCTTTTGTTACCGCAGCAACAACAGCCAAACCAACCAGCGCAATCACCGCAAGTGTCACGACGATAATAGGTTCGTGGTAGGGAATGGACTCTAGAGTTAATCTTCCAAACATTACGATTATCCTTGGTTTTCCGGCAAACAGTTCATTGAACCAGGGTGCTGGGTCACAACATCAGTGAACAAAAATGGTGGGACACTAGAAAACAGCGTCACAGGTTCAGCGACACTTGGCGCTGCCAGTGAACGGAACTGCTCCCAATCTTCAATGCGATCAGGGCTTGCCTTCACCGTCTCCACCCAGTTTAAAAATGCCACTTGATCAGGCAGTGCTGATGCGGTGAATTTCATCTGAGAGAAACCTTCGCCACTGTAGTTCGACGCAAAACCTTTGAAGTCACCTTCGTGGTTTGCAATCAAGTTCAACTTGGTCACCATTCCCGGCATCGCGTAGATCTGCGAACCAAGACGCGGGATAAAGAACGCGTTCATGATGTTGTCTGAAGTCAGCCTAAACGTAACAGGTACATCTTTCGGGAACGCCACGTAGTTAACCGTTGCAATGTGTTGTTCCGGGTAGATGAACAGCCATTTCCAGTCCAGCGATACCACTTCAATCACCATTGGCTGTACATCACTCTCTATAGGCTTAGATGGCTCTAGTTCGTGTGTTGAACGCCAAGTGATGGTCGCAAGAATCGCAATAATGATGATTGGAATCGTCCATACTACGATTTCAATCTTGGTCGAGTGCGCCCAGTCAGGTGCATACTCTTCCGTGGTATTGGTTTCGCGGTATCTATAAGCAAAGTAGACCGTCATTAGGATCACAGGGATAACGACAATCAGCATCAGAAGCAAAGCAGTAATAATCAGCTCTTTTTCCTGAACGCCAACACTACCTTTAGGGTCGAGCAATGCGGAGTTGCATCCTTCGAGCATCAGGGCAGTTGCCACCAAACCAATCCTCGACAGGTTTGCTCTCGATAAAATGCGTTTATATCTTGAAGCTTCCATTAACTTTCTCGATGGTTATCCAGTCTCAAATCGAACGTCCGAGTACTGGTTATCATGGTCATTAGAATATTTATGTGTTGAGCATGTGAAACGCTGCATCTCAAAGGGAAGCCAAATTGAGCCTGATTTTGCTTGGTGAAAACATTACCGCACGGTTAAAACCACACAAAAATTATGACTTAATTGTTACACTTTGAAATACATTGTTACATTTGGCGCATTATGGGGAGTTGGGATTGAAAGCTCACCCAGCAAACTTGGAAACTAACCTTCCAGTTATGAAAGTTGAATGGCTGAAATGAGTCGAGAAACAGATGCACAAGATAAACGTGCTACATCAACGAAGCTAATTGTGGAAAGGAATGGTAATGAAACAATTGACGAAGGGAGAGGTAGACAACGACGACCACAGCGATGAACTACATTAGAAATCGCGAATTAAACAAAGCGTGATCCAGTTCAAATTTATGAATTCACATACAAGTTTAATGGTATTCATAAATAAAATTGTTAGAACAAAGCATTCATTATCAACATGAATAATAAGCTTCATTTCATCACGATGATGGGTATCGAAATAGAAGGTCAATGAAGCCAAAGCCGAGTAAAAGGAGTCGTTTTGCCGTCAAAATACAGAGAAAAGCACGCCCTTACTCTCCCACTTCGAGGAAAATAAGGGCGCTGATTTGTCAATTATGCCGCTTGTGGTGCCACGGTTTTGCGCTGTTTTTTAGTCATCAGATGATAAACCACAGGCACGAAATAGAATGAGATAAGTGTGGTTAATACCGTACCGCCAACAATCGCGACCGCGAACGGAGGCCAAAAGCCACCACCAGCGATGATCAATGGCATAAAACCCCCAACGGTTGTAATCGTGGTCGAGCTGATATGACGAGTACACGACATCACCGCCTCTACGACCGCATCCACATTACCAGACGAGGCTTGTTCGTCGAGCTTCAACTCCGTCAAAATAACGATAGCTGCATTAATCGCTAGCCCCGCAATCCCAAGCATCGCTATGATCACCGTAAAGCCAAATGGATAGCCGAAGATCCACACCGATAACAACCCTAGCCCACCAGCCAATGCCGCCACCATAAAGATGATGCTACTTAACCTAAACGAGTTAAACGACATCACGACGACTAACACCATCAACACAACCACAACGGCGACATTCGAGATAAGACTGTTTACCGAGTGATCGCGCTCTGCGGATTCGCCGCCAAAATCGATGCTGTAGCCCGATGGAATTTCGTAACTTTCCAATCGTTTTTGGAACTCATTAAGCACGGTTTGCGGCAAGACGCCCGCCTCAATGTAGCCCTCTATGGTGTTAACACGCTGTCCGTTGCGACGAGTAATCGCACCACGACTGGTGGTCAGTTCGAGCTCAGCCAGAGTCGAAACATTAATCCCCGTTGAGTACACCTCGGAGCTGATTGGCAAACGAATATTACTTAAATGCGCAAGGTTTTCACGGGCTTCATCCGCAACACGAACACGGATTGGTACTGACTCACTGCCCTCAATCACAGAGCCACTTTCGCGACCAGTCAATGTAGTTTGCAGCATACCAGCAAACTGATTCAGTGAAATACCGTTGAGTTTTGCCGTGTCTTCATCGACCTTCAGCCACACCTTAGGCGTACCCGGCTGCAAGGTTTCTCGCGTATGAGTTACATGAGGAACACCCGCTAGAATCAAGCGTACATCTTCACCGATCGCTTTTAAGGTATCGAGGTTTTCACCGTAAACACGCAGCTCAACTGGCGCCGTAAATGGAGGACCTTGGTTAAGCTTACGTACCAAAATTTGTGCTTCCGGTACCTCTTCATCCAACACCTTTTGCAACTCAGGAATTAACGCATTCGCCTGAGTAAAGTTTTCAGTTTTGACCATAGCTTGCGAGAAGTACGGCGCGTTATTTTGTCTTGCTTGTAAGTTGTAATAGAAAGACGGGAAGTTTGCACCTACCAGCCAATCAATGCGCTCGACTTCTGGATAGCGATGAATGATGTCGTCTATTTTTTCCGAGGTATTCTTGGTCGCATAAATGCTCGCTTGAGGCGGCATGTACACCTGAATCTCAAACATGTCTCTGTCTGATGGTGGGAAGAACTGCTCAGTAAGTTGAGACATACTCCAGTAGCCAGTAAACGGCACCAACAATACCAAAGCAATAGTGATGATTGGATGTGTGACACCAAAACGGACAGAAGACGAGAACCAACGTGTTAACGCGGGAATTCTTAAGCCCGTCATGTACCAGTGATGTTGCCCCTTCTTGTCCACATCACTCAATTGTTTCGGCAGTAACCTTGTCGCTAGGCCCGCAATTAAGGTGTGCGAGATAATGTAAGAACCGATCAATGAGAAAGAAACGGTAATCGCAATACCACCGACAAATTCACCGGATGCACCCGGCATCAAAATGATCGGCGCAAACGCCAATACCGTGGTTAATGTTGAGCCCAACAACGGCACCCACAAGTGCTTCAACGCATTCATGGTCGCTTCTGCTCTGTGCTGCCCTTTCAATCGATAGGCCTGAATGGTATCGACCATCACCACCGCGTTATCCACCATGATCCCGAGTGCAACAATCAAGCCCGTGACTGACATCTGGTTAATTGGCACACCGGTCATTTTCATGATCGATAGCGTAAGCAGTGAAGTGAGCGGCAGCGAAATCGCCACTAATATTGCCGCGCGGACACCTAGGGTCACGAACAATACAATCAAGATCAAACCGAAACCGATCATCAAGCTTTTGCCTAAATCATCTAGGCGAGTTTCGGTATAGCCCTGCTGATTGAACAGCACGGTGACATCGATATTGCTTGGCAGCTCTTGTTGAAACTTGTCGATCAAAGCGTTCGCACGTGAAGTCCAGTTATCAACCCGAAGATCAGGGTGCATTCGCGCCGCGACGATCACACCCGGTTCACCATCAATAATGGCAATCTGATCTTGTGGGGTTTTCTCACCACGCCTTACCGAAGCTATGTCTTCCATGCGGATGATGTGACCATTGCTATCCGTCGCGATAGGGACTTGCTTAATACGCTCAATCGAATCAAGCTCCGATTCAATCTCTAAACCAAATCGAGAATAGGCGCTAACCAGTTCGCCTGCTGAGTTTTTAGCATCTGCCCCTTCTAGCGACTCTGCGATGTTTGAACTAGAGCGACCAAGCGCTGCAGCATCAGCAGTTCGTAGACTGATCTGAATTTCTTCTTGAGGCATCCCGTATTCATCAACGAACTCAGTGCCCGAAAGGGTTCTTAATCGCTTGGCTAACTCTTTGGCATAACGCCCTAGTGTTAAGCGATCAGGCTCACCCGCACCAGACCAAGTCAAAGAAGCAATGGTGGTGAAAGCATAGGTATGGTCACTATCGAGATCGGGAGAATGGGCACCCGCAGGTAAAATGGATTCGATATCCGACAGTTTGTCACGCGCTTGCGACCAGACTGGTTCAGGCTCGGTGATAGTGTCATCAAGCTCAAGCGTCACAATAGACACGCTCGGCCTTGAGGTTGAGCTCACCAGTTTAACTTCACTCAGCTCACGAAGCTTATTCTCGATAACCTCCGTAACCAAAGTCTCCACTCGTTCAGCGCTGGCGCCTGGAAAACTAGTGGTGATGTTCGCATAACGGTTGATGATCACCGGATCTTCTGCGCGTGGTAGCGTCATGAAGGCTGAAATACCACTCACCATCAGCAGCGCAGTCATTAAGATCAGCAGTCGGGTATTGGAAATAGTCTCTATGATTTTCATACTATTCCCTATTCAGCAGCAGTGGTTACTGGTTTCACGGTTTGGCCAGGAACCAAGCGATGCAAACCACTCGCGATCACCTGTTCGCCATCCTCAATCGCACCACTCACGTACGCTTGTTGATTGTTAGCAAACAACACCTGAACACTTCTACGTTCAACCTTGTTGCCATCGCCAATCACAAAGATATTCCACACACCGCGTAAGCCATCAATCAATCCAGTTAAAGGGAGCCAATAGCCTTGTTCCTCAACCTGTTCATCAAATTGAAGGTAGGCCAATTGCCCTTCCAATACCGAAGATTGCTCCGGAAATAGGTAGCGTAATCCAACACTGCGAGACTGAGTGTCGACCATCGCGCCCGGGTTCAATAGCTCTACTGCATAATCGTTGCGTCCAACTCGAATACTAGGCGCGGAGAGTGAGGTTACCTTTTGCATTTGATGGGCTGGAATACCAATAAAGGCTTCTTTGCCTTCCGATGCCAATAAAGTGAGCGTTGGATTACCGACATTGACCACATCACCTAACGAGACAAAACGAGTGGCGATAGTGCCTGAATAAGGTGCAAGAATCGTCGACTTCACTAGCTTGAGATCATTACCTTTTACCGAAGCGTCAATGCGCAGCAAGTTAGCTTGCAATACACGCTGTTCACTGGTTAACGAGTCGATTTCTGCTTCGGCACTAAAGCCTTTTGCTTTCAGTGAGCGTTGACGTTTTAAGTTCGCAGCAACAAGGCTCAATTGAGCTTTCACTTCTTCAGCTTGTGCTTTTAGTTGGCTGGATTCGGTCTTCAACAGCTGAGTATCTAACTTGATTAACGGCTGACCTTCTGTGACTGTGTCACCGACATCCACCAGAATCTCGTTAACTTTCCCCGCCAATTCAAAACCGAGATTCGCCTGTTGGCCCGCTTTTACCACACCGACATATTCACGTTGTACTTCGTATGATGGAGAACGCTCTAGAGCGACAGTTTCTACCGTTAATACTGTCGAGCCAGCACTGTTCGATTCAGCAGTGCTCGCTGCATCGGCGGTTGTCTCAGCTTGTGTGTTTTCACCACATCCAACAAGAAGAGTCGACAACGCCGCGGCTACTGCGCTTCCCTTCATCAATTTATACATACTCACTGTTCCTATGCGGTACTCAATTATGTTCTTTTTTTAGACTAACCAAACCAAACTAGACTGTCTAGTTTGATTATGTTAAAAATAAGTTTCATCGTTAGTGATTGATAAAACCATCACAAAAAGCATAATGCTAGCGCACAACGAGTTAGCACTAGGTAGCGAGAAATAAGCACGTGACGAAAATCATCAAGAGTGAACAGAAGAGATCGCAGATCTTAACCGCAGCAAGTAAGCTTTTCTCTGAATATGGCTTCAAGATCAATATGGATCAAATAGCCAAAGCAGCGAACGTTTCCAAGCAAACGGTCTACTCTCACTTTAAAAATAAAGACGTACTTTTTGAAACTTGCATGCAAACCAAATGTGCCGAGCGTGAACTGAGCCACTCAGCCTTTGATATGGACGCCACTTTGGAAGAAGAATTGGTGAAGTTTGGTGTGAAGTTTCAGGACTTACTGCTGGATGAACAGTCACGACAAACCTTTCAGAACGCGGTCAGCCAATCCAACACGCACCCAGAGATCGCCTCTATCTATTTAGAAAGTGGCCCTCAAAAAACAACAAAATTACTCGCCGATTACCTGCAATCGAAAATAGATTCTGGTGACCTTACTCTGTCGACGTCTAGCTCACCGATCATTGCAGCTCGTCAACTGCTGCTGATGTTTCATGGAAAATCAGCCTATTGGTCGTTCTTCGGTCATGATAGCGGTGAATCCGATAAAGAAAGACTCAACTACACGCGCGAATGCGTTGCACTTTTCTTGAACGGAAACCAACCTCGTTAATTGGAGCTCTATCTTTGAAGAAAAAAGGCACAAAGAAATTCATCCTCTGTGCCTTATCAATCATCAGTCACTCTCACCAATAACAGCGCTCAGTTTATTTGGGTATGTTCAACAACGATCAGCTCATCGGTATTAAAACCACGCTCTTTCGACATCGCTTTAAACTTCTCCATCACTTCTGGCGCGACTTCAGGCGTTCTTGCTAGCAGCCATAAGTAATCAGTGTCGGGCCCAGAAACGAACGCGTATTGGTAGTTCTCTTTGTCCAACTCGAACACCACATAAGCGCCATAAAACGGACCGAAGAACGACACTTTTAAATAACCTTGGTCGCTACCTTCAACAAAGTACGCTTTCCCTTCTGCCTCATTCCATTCACCCTCTTCAGCCGAATAGCCGCGGTTGATCACTTTCACACCGCCATCATCGCGTAGGCTGTATTCAGCGCTCACATTACTTAAGCCGCGCTCAAACGAATGGTCTAAGCGAGCCACTTCGTACCATTTCCCTAAGTATCTATCCAATTCAAACTGCTGAACTGGCTTGACGGTTTCTGGCATGCCAACACATCCACCCAATAAAATCACACTCAGCAGCAATAGTATTTTCTTCATCCTAACCTCGACTTGTTTTAATCGTAATACGAGTAAGTCATTTGAGTCTTAACTTACGTCCTTGTTAATACGTGAACCCCATTAGCATGGTTCATATAACATTAAATTATTCAGACGTTTATGGAAATCGTTTCGTTGGTGAATGAATCAAAGTCGCTTCATTGACTCACGATATTGAGTAGGAGTCACCTGCTTATAAGATTTGAACTGGCGATTGAAGTTAGCTTGGTTGTCATAACCGACTTTTTCCATAATCAAATTCACAGGCAGAGATGTATTGAGCAGTAAGTCACACGCCACATTTAATCTAATTTTCTTCAACCGCTGACTGAAGCTCTCGTTGTAGTGCTTTTGAAAAAGACGTCTGACGCTGCTTTCACTAACATACAAATGACTAGCTAAGTCATTTACTGAAATATCGTGGATAAAATGATTCATCAGAAAGGCTTCGACCTTATCTAGTTTGTCGCTGACTTCGTCTTCTTCAACCGAGTTAAAAGTTGGGTTAATTAACTGCACGACTTCTTGGTCATCAATCAGCAGAGCAAACAGAGAGAATAGAGTCAGTAGCTGTTGATGAGGCGGCTGATCCATCACCTTATCTAGCAGTTGTGTTGCCCTCTCTGCGGTATTAGGAGAAAACTGCAATCCTTTCCTTGAGTCTTCTAGCAGTATACGTAACGGTTCAAGTTCACGGCAGCACGCGATCAACGGTTCAATCCAATCTTTACGAAACCAAATCACATGGGTTTCGCAAACACGTGAGTCATCACTGCTCTCTTCCGAATAAATGGCATGAGGCAAGTCTGGACCAACCAAAATCATATGGTTATGGAACACATCGCTTTGGTGGTGGCCGACAAAGCTATGCCCCGAGAAATGACGATGGATCGCTATCTCATATTCTTCATGTCGATGCCAACCGTAACTCTTGCTGCCTTCAACGATTTTCTTGTAGCGCCATGACGCACCAATCCTTTGCGGCACCTTTTCTAAGTAACCTTTCATTACGACACTCTGTGACCCTCTGATACTGAAAGTATACCCGTCAAACCATTTAAGTGAGCACTTTGACTGAAAAGTATTGGATATTGCACTAACGGTACTCATCCAACTTTCTCCACTAAATATACTGCAGGTGAACTTAATCAGGAGAGCAACTATGGACACTTTATTATTAAAAATACGCGATATGATTCATGCCACACGTCAGCAGTGGATCGGAGAAATCACCTACAACCACAATATTAAAGGTGACCACACGTGGAAGCTTTATGGCTATCACTCGTACGCCGAGTACAAGAATGATTTGCTTAAAAGTTTGAAACAATAACCATGATGAAAGGCATACCAAAGCCATAATACGCGGGGTAATCCCGGCTTTTGTTCGTCATTCATGTAAAGTTTCACACTGACCACTCGCTTTCTATACTTATTAAACAGTGGAACATGGAAGACACAATAATTAACAACAAGCTTACTCTGCCACGCACTGCATTAGCCGCTTTAATCACAATGTTAGGTGCTGTATCACCAGCTCTCGCACAAGCTAAATCAGCAGTGCAAAGCCAAGCGGCTGACCAAATTTTCACTAATGCCGACATATACGGGCATCGAGAGTCAGACTCTATCGTTACCCATAACGGTAAGATCATTTTTATTGGCGATCTCGAGCAAGCCAAAACGTTTCAAGGGCAGAATACCGACGTTATCGACTTAGGGAATGCTTTTGTTTTGCCAGGTTTCATTGACAACCACAACCATGTTTTTGAAGCCGCCTCGGAGCTGGGTGGCGCTTGCGAGCTGGATTCAGAAGCAACACTTGAAGAACAAATCCCCTACTTAGAAGCCTGCAAAATCAATGCTGATTCAAACGGCAGAGGATGGTTAATGGGGTATGGGTTTTCTTTGGAATCCACAATCAACAGTGACTCCGAGTACACGCCACTTGAGATCATTGACAGTGTCTTCCCCGATCGACCAGTCGTGATCATGGAGCAGACTTCACACTCAATGTGGGTTAACTCCAAAGCGCTAAAAATCGTCCGAATTAGTCCGCAATCGCCAGGCCCACAAGGCGGCGCATATTTAAAAGATCCTACAAGCGGTAAGCTCAACGGCATCTTACTGGACAACGCCGGTGACCAAGTCATGGAAATGGCGTGGAACAGTCAAAGCGAACTCTTCGAACAAAGCTACCAAGGCTTAATGTACGGCCTTGAAGAAGCGGCCGCGCACGGTATCACCACCATAGGCGACGGTAGAATGTATTGGAAACGCGGTTGGTATGATGTTTGGCTAGAAGCCGAGCAAAACCAAGACCTCACCGCGCGCGTCTCATTGCGTCCTTGGGTTTACCCTTCCATGGCAATGCCTTCTCAATTGGAAGTGTTTGAGAAGATGTATTCCGATGACAAAAGTCGTCTATTACTGGTCGATCAGGTGAAAATGTACAGCGATGGTATTTTTATCAATGGTACAGCAAAAACGCTCGCTCCTTACTTAGATACTTACTTACCAAACTCTCCCAATGGCTTGAACTACATCCCACCAGCACAGATGAAGCAGTGGTTAACGGCCCTAGAAGAAATCGGCTTTAGTGCCCACATACATGCCATTGGTGACGGCGCAGTTCGAGAGTCTTTAGATGCCATCGAGAGCGTACGTAAGCAAGGTTCGAAAAAGCCATACACACTAACTCACGTTGAATTGATCAATGATGAGGATGTTCCACGATTTAAGCAACTCGGCGTAACCGCAGATTTCCAAGTTGGATCAGACTACGTCGCGCAACATGATCACGAATGGGCTAATCCCTTCTTAGGTGCAAGACGCGTAAAAGCCATGATGAACCTCGACGCAACCCTCAAAACCGACGCCAATATCACGTTAAGCAGTGACTGGAACGTGCACGATATCAACCCACTTGTGGGTATTGCTAACAGCTTAATCATGGGAAAAACCGGTCTAACCGATATCTATACAGCCATCGACGCTTACACCCTCAACGCAGCTAAAAGCCTAGGAATTGATGATATTACTGGGACAATTGAAGTTGGGAAGTCTGCAGATTTTGCCATTCTAGATAAAGATATCACCACCTTGTCAGCAAGAGGCATCGCCAAGACTCAAGTGTTGATGACGGTACTGCGTAGCGATGTGGTTTACGATGCATCCCACTAAAAAAGCAATGTAAAAGGCTAAAAATTTAATGGGAATTATCCAAAAGGGTTGGTATTTAGTACCAACCCTTTTTTATTTAATACTAATTTAGAGTAATCAAATAAATATGGAGTCAGATTGTTAATATAAAAATCTACTCAAACCTTTACACGATTAAATAGCGTTAAATTTAACAAGTCGCTCACTATAACCAAAGTTGGCCGGTGTGTGATTAACTTCCACTGTAATACTACCAGACAGTTCTCCATCTGTTTTATACACTGGACATGATGCAATATCGGATAAGTATGACTCTTCTGTTGGCGCGCTGAAGTAATAAATCTTTTGTAGATTACATTCACCAACCTTCATTCCCAATGCTTCAACTTCAGAACGCTGACGGTAGTAATGTGGACCGATATCAAGAAGATACTCAGGACTATGTGTATAAATCTCGCTAGTGTAGCGCTCGGTAAACTCACTCTCCGCAATAAAGTGCTCATTTTCCATGCTGTAAAGCACATTCAGGTGCCAGTAGATCAACTCAGACTCATCACTGGTTGATGCGCCAGGCTTAGAGTAGACACACTGGATCTGACTATGAGGAACTTCCAAGCTCTGAGTCGCTTGGATGTTATTACGAAGAGCCTTGATTCCACAGCGGTGCATCGTGAAACCCTCACTCTTCATCGACTCGGTAACTTGGTTAATTGACTGATATTGAACGTAAACCCCTTCCGGTGATTCGCCAGTGATAACATTAATATTATCAGCGTACGCAAACGAACTAAGAGAAGAGATTACAGACACTAAAGCTATTGTTTTTTTCATTGTTATTTGTCCTTTGTGATTGGCGGCAGGAAAATAACTCAGAAACTAGATATGCAACACAACACTTATCAATATTTGTGATCTTGGTGGAAGCAATGATTGCTTTTATGAATATTAAAGTTTGTCGTCGGGTATATTTTATATCTCGAAGGTTAAATAGCTTAAATTTAATAGGGATATACATCAGTTAGTGAG
>NZ_MCYD01000657.1:0-3805 GCF_002876325.1 Vibrio sp. 10N.261.52.A1 | reverse complement strand
TATTGGGGGTCAGTTCATTATGCGGCTTTTTTATTGAGCTTGGTAATTATTGAGTTAGCAAGCTAGCAACTGATTGAGTTCTCTGTTCAGTTGTAGGCTTAGCTTGAAACAATCTCATTACTGTGAACACCAAATTGTTTTGCAGCGTAAGCAACGCGCTCAGCAGGTTTTGGGTATTCAGCGGGTGTACCAAGGTTTTCAATATGCTGTAATCTAGGAAGTAGACCTGCGCCGTTGGCGATTTGGATAGCCAAACCTGGGCGAGCATTAAGTTCAAGTACCATTGGCCCTTCTTCTTGGTCTAAAACCATGTCCGTACCCATGTAACCCAAGCCAGTCATTTCCCAAGCGCTTGATGCAAGAATCAGCAGCTTTTCCCAGTGAGGAACTTGCAGCAGTGCCAGTTCTTTACCTGTATCTGGGTGGTGCGTCACCGGTTGGTCAAACTGAACCGCTCGTACTGCTTTGCCTGTTGCAATGTCGATACCTACACCCACGGCACCTTGGTGAAGGTTAGCCTTGCCATCAGAAGCTGAAGTAGAAAGACGCATCATCGCCATGACAGGGTAGCCTTTGAATACGATGATACGTACATCTGGTACACCTTCATAACTGAAACCGTCAAAACATTCGTCAAACTTAATCAGGTTTTCAACAACGGCAACGTCGTTCTTACCACCTAGTGAGAAAAGACCGGCAAGAGCGTTACTGATGTGACGCTCTACATCTTCTTCATTAATGGTTGAGCCAGACGGCTTAGTGTAAACGCCGTCCTTGTGTGAGGTGATGACAAGGATACCCTTACCACCACTCCCTTGAGCTGGCTTGATTACAAAACCCGGCCACTCTTTAACCATCTTGTGAATTGTCTTTACTTCAGCTTGGTGACTGATCACGCCGATAAGTTTAGGCACTGTAGCACCTGCTTGTTCCGCAATGATTTTAGTCTTGAGCTTGTCATCTACTAACGGATACTTGGAGCGATCATTGTAACGACCAATATAGCTATGGTTACGCTTGTTCATCCCCATGATGCCTTTGTCTTTCAACTTAAACGGCGAAGTAAACTGTTCAAACATAACTTAATCCTCCGCTAGCGGTTTAAAGCGACGTAGCTCAGTTAAGCGGTAACCAGTGTAAGTACCTAGTAGTAAAATACCACCTAGGACAATCAGTTGTAGACCGATAAAGTTAAATGTTAGGTGTTGAATGAACGGGTTAGTCATTGCTAAGTAAACAAGTACGGCAGTCAATAGTGAGCCACCACCTTGAAGAACAACTTCTTTCGCGCCTTCTTCTTCCCATAGGATAGACATACGTTCGATAGTCCAAGATAGGATGATCATTGGGAAGAACGTGATAGATAGACCTTCAGTCAGACCCACTTTGAAAGCAACCACGGTAAACACGGAAATAATCATGATTACCGTGATAATCACCGCGGATATCCTGGCAACCAGCAGTAGGTTGAGCTTGGATAAGTAGCTACGAATAATAAGGCCTGTGCCGACAATCAGTAAGAAACCGACAATACCCGTAACCAGTTGTGTTTGAACAAAGGCTACTGCAATCAGAACTGGCATGAAGGTACCAGATGTTTTCAACCCGATGATGACACGTAAGAACACAACAATCAGAGCACCGATTGGAATTAGCATGATGGTTTTAAACATCGCTTGCTCTTCTAGCGGTAGGCTGTGAATCGATAGGTTCAATAATTGGTCTGCAGAGACTTTACTGTTGGTTGCTTCAGTAGGAGTAATATCTTGAGCAATCATCGAGAAGTGAACTTTACTGTTTTGACCACCAACAACATCTAACAGAGATACGTTCGACTCATCCCAGATAAGTAGGTTTGGTTGAACTTGTTGTTCGCTTGATTCAGGGGAGAACAGAATCCACTGATCGTTATCCCAAACTTGGAGCATGTTCTGAATGGATTGACGACGGCGACCATCTTCTAGCTCGATAACACCAACCACTTTGTTGTGGATTTTTGCTGCCGAAAGTAGCTTGTGTGTCGCTTCTACTTTGGTCATGTTGTTCAGAAGCAGTGCTGAGTTTTGGCTGTCTGGATCGTTAAGCGTTTTGATCAGCTCACGAGTGAAGGTTAGGTTGTCCGCTGAACGCTTGGTTGCGCGGTCAATCAAAGCAATCGATGCTGCTTCTTCTGGTCCGTCGAAACTTGGTTGAGCAACTTCACCTTCTGGTGGGTTCTCAGTAACTTTTGCTTGGCTATCGACTAAGAATTGAGTTTTGTAGTAGATGGTTTGCGGACCATCAGCATAGCGGATAGACCATTCAGCACGGCGACCTGATTCGGTATTCAAGTAAGAGATACCGTAGCCTGGTGATGAAGCTGACTCGCTGATGAGCGTGTAGTTGGACTGAGTATGAGGAGCCGCTAATGAAACCTTCGCTTCTTTGCCTACTGCATTGAATTCGATACGAGCTTCAATGTCCCACACCTGTCTGGTTTCCCCTGGGGTCCAAGGAACACCATAGGTCGTATGTCTGAACATACTCAGTGCTATACCTGCTGCAATGAGCAGGAAAATAGAGATATAAAATGGAATTCGTGACGTCATAGCTTACCCTACTATTGTTATTTGGCTTCCGTTTGTACGTACTGTTTACTTACATCTACTAGCGCGATGTCTTTGATAAATTCGCGCCCTAGTAATACAGGGTGACTCATTTGAGAGCGATCCGCCAATGTAAATTGCGCTTTTTCATGGATTTTTCCAACTTTAACCCATAATTCGATCACAGCTCGACGTTCTGCTTGGTCGGTCGTTGACTGACGGATTTTCACATAACGTACAACAGGCGCTTCAATCCATTTTTGATCTTCTGTCGCTTGTGATTTATCAGCTAGGTGGAATCGTACCCAATCTTTGCCATTACGTTCGAATTCTTTGATATCGACAGCATTCAAAGAGGATGTTGTTGCACCCGTATCAACACGAGCATCGAAGCTTTGTTTGATAGAGTCGATAGATACTTTTTCGATGCCGCCAAGGATTGTAGGCTGTGAAGTTGGAGCAACAGGAGCCGCTGCAACTGCGACTGGCTCTTCCTCTTCCAGTTCTTCAATCACTTTGTGTTCCATGCTGGTTAGGTGGACATCAAGCTGTTGAGAAAGGGTTGTGATTTCGTCTTCTAAGCTTTCAATGTAATCGCTTTGATTGCTTAGTTGCAGTTCAAGATTTTGAACCTTATTTGCGATGTTTGTCTCTGAGCGGGCAATAGCGTCGAGAGTTTCTTGGTGGTAGGCCGCACCATTAGTTAGGGTACAACCGGAGAGCAAACCAACCGCCACAATTGGCGATAATCGCTTAAACATAAAAAAACCTTTGGGAAATTAGAGAATAGTTCAGACTATTTAGAAGTTTAGCCCACAAAAAAGGATGCGTGAAGCATCCTATTGTAAGAGTCTGGTCATATTGAATCGCAATGTGAGCGCTACGCCAATTATTGCTATTTGAAATAGCTCATTTATTAAACATTGATCTGTTTTAGAAAATAAATGAGCTCTAGAGACAAATTTTGTTACGACGCAATTTGGGTTTTTGAATATTTAGTTTATGGCTTGGTTGCGACAAGAATAGCGCGTCTCGGCGCAGGGTGACCTTCAACAGTTTTACTTGGGTCGTTTGAATCTAGGTAATCCGGCAGAGAGTTGTGTGTCATCCACTCAGTTGTGCGTTGCTCTCCAATTGTTGTGACATTCTCATCCACGATGCGTACGTCTTTAAAGCCAACTTGTTCAAGCCAGCGTTTCAGGGCGCGAGCAGAAGGGAAG
>NZ_MCYD01000656.1:0-1635 GCF_002876325.1 Vibrio sp. 10N.261.52.A1 | reverse complement strand
GTGATTAAAGGGCACTTTTTTCACAAATTTGCCTTATCGAACGTTTTTTAGTCGAATTTGAAAGGAAAACGTTTGCGCAATAAACCGACAGCGTTTGCGCGAATGTGTTGTTAAGTTATTAATTACTAAGAATTTAGTCGAAAAGTAGGAGCGGGGAGCTTTTACCAGATATGGAATCTTTGAGAGGATAGCACAAAAAAAAATGAAATATCAGACTTGCTGTTAGTAAATCACAGCCTATAATGCTGAAAACCGGAGCGTCTGCCAACGCTCCGGTTTTTTTGTGTCCGAAACTCAGTAAAGCGTCTGCCAACGCTTACCGAAAACGCACGACACGTAATATGATTACAGGACAAATTATCATGCGTATCGAACAAGAACTTAAGTTAGGCTTCAAAGATGTATTATTCCGCCCAAAGCGTTCTACTCTTAAAAGTCGTTCTCAAGTTGAATTAACCCGCGAGTTTACATTCAAGCATAGCGGTCGTCAATGGTCTGGTGTACCAGTAATCGCAGCGAACATGGATTCGGTAGCAAGTTTCGAAATGGCAGCGGCTCTAGCAGAGCACGGTGTAATGACTGCAGTACACAAGCACTACACAGTAGAGCAGTGGGCTGAGTTCGCAAAAACAGCAGACAAGAAAACGCTGAACAACGTATTTGTATCAACAGGTACTTCTGAAGCTGAGTTTGAGAAAACTAAGCAAATCATGGCGCTTAGCGAAGATTTCGTATTTATCTGTATTGATATCGCTAACGGCTACTCAGAGCACCTAGTTGAGTACGTACAGAAAGTACGAGCAGAGTTCCCAGACAAAGTAATCTCTGCTGGTAACGTTGTTACAGGTGATATGGTTGAAGAGCTAATCCTAGCAGGTGCAGACATCGTTAAAGTTGGAATCGGCCCAGGTTCAGTTTGTACTACACGTGTTAAAACTGGTGTAGGTTACCCTCAACTTTCTGCAATCATCGAGTGTGGCGACGCGGCTCACGGCCTTGGTGGCATGATCATCGGTGACGGTGGCTGTTCATGTGCTGGTGACGTATCTAAAGCGTTCGGTGGCGGTGCTGATTTCGTAATGCTAGGCGGTATGCTAGCAGGCCACGAAGAGTCAGGCGGTGAAGTTGTTGAGCAAGACGGTAAGCAATTCATGAAGTTCTACGGCATGTCTTCACAGTCGGCTATGGACAAGCACTCAGGTGGTGTTGCTAAGTACCGTGCAGCTGAAGGTAAAACTGTTTTACTTCCGTTCCGTGGTTCAGTTCACAACACAATTTCTGACATCCTTGGTGGTGTACGTTCAACTTGTACATACGTAGGCGCAGCGAAGCTTAAAGAGCTAACTAAGCGTACGACTTTCATCCGTGTACAAGAGCAAGAGAACAACGTATTCGGTAAAGAGTAATCTGAACGAATTCAAATAGTTTGAAAATCAAGAGCCGCTTTTTGAACTGACCCCCAATAGTTGGACACCAATTATTGGGGGTCTTTTTATGTCCAAATATAGCCGAGAGCTAAAATGTATCATTGCTAAGCAATATTTAGATGGCACGTCATCTCGCTACTTAGCAAAACAATATTCAATCCCTTCAAGACAGATACGGTATTGGGCTCAAGTCTTTGCCATCCATGGT
>NZ_MCYD01000655.1:0-3468 GCF_002876325.1 Vibrio sp. 10N.261.52.A1 | reverse complement strand
CCTTTATGCTGCGCTCGTTCTTTAGTGTGGTGGCGACGCTTATTGTGATTATTTCTTCAATTGTTGCCACCATGGGTTTATCCGGTTGGGCAGGGATGTTCTTGAGCACCGCAACCGTGAATGTTCCAACTTTGGTTTTAACTTTGGCGGTAGCCGATTGTGTTCACGTGATTGTGACCATGAGACAAGCGATGCAGCGTGGGATGGAGAAAGCACAAGCCATTCAATACAGCATCAAGCTCAATGCGATGCCGATTCTGATCACCTCAGTGACCACTGCGATCGGTTTCTTGATGATGAACATGTCGGACTCTCCGGTGCTACGTGATTTCGGTAACTTGTCGGCACTAGGCGTACTTATCGCGTGCTTCCTGTCTGTGACTATGTTGCCTGCATTGTTAAAACTGCTGCCAGTCAAACGCCTACCCGCCAATCCTAAAGCGGAAGACCAAATCACTTTTATGGATAAGCTGGGCGATTTTGTCGTCACCAACCGGAAAGCACTACTGCCGATTTCAACTCTGGTGATTGTTGGCGCTGCCGCGTTAATTCCACTCAACAAAGTGAACGATGAATCGGTGAAGTATTTCGATACCTCAAGCGAATTCAGACAAGCGGCCGACTTCATGGAAGAGACTGTAAGCGGCATGACCACCATCAGCATTGCTGTTAAAACTAATGAGTCTCAAGCGATTGCCGATCCTGTGTTTTTGCAAGCGATTGGTGACTTTACTGAATGGCTACGCGTTCAACCAGAGACTGACCACGTGGCAACGCTTTCTGATGTTTACATGCGTTTGAACAAGAACATGCATGGCGACGATGACAGCTACTACAAGCTACCGCTTAACCGTGAACTTGCCGCGCAATATTTGCTGCTTTACGAAATGTCTTTGCCGTATGGCTTGGACTTGAACAACCAGATCAACGTGGATAAGTCATCGATCAAAATGGTCCTTACCGTCGATAACCTCGGCAGCGTTGAGCTCGTCGAACTCGAAGAGCGCATTTACTCATGGTTTGCAGCCAATGCACCTCAGTATGAAGTGGTCGCGTCGAGCCCATCATTGATGTTTGCTCACATTGGCGAAACCAACATGGCGAGCATGCTCTCAACTCTGCCTATTACCTTAGTGCTTATCTCTGGCTTGATGATCTTTGCATTGCGCTCGGTTCGCTTGGGCATGATCAGCCTAGTGCCAAACATTGCGCCTGCGATCATTGGCTTTGGTTTATGGGCGCTTATCTCGGGTGAAATCAACCTTGGTTTGTCAGTGGTGGTAACACTCACTCTAGGTATCGTGGTTGATGATGCGGTGCACTTCTTAAGCAAATACCAACGCGCCAGAATCGAAGGGAAATCAGCAGAAGAAGCGGTTCGTTACGCTTTCCACACCGTTGGACGCGCATTGTGGATCACCACAGTGGTACTCGTAGCGGGTTTCTCTGTATTGGCGATGTCGAGCTTCAGACTCAACTCCGACATGGGCTTACTCAGCGCGATTGTGATTTTCATTGCGCTGGTGGTCGACTTCATCTTGTTACCAAGCTTACTGATGATCTTCGACAAGCAGACCCACTATTCAGTTAACACTCAGCACGAATCAAAGCCTGATACCAAGTCGCAGCCTAGCCCAACAGCCGAACTGACTACATCGACCAAATAAGGAAACGTCAGCCTGCTGCGGTGGGCTGACTCAAGGAGATATTTATGAAAAGCGTTAAACAAACATTCGTTACTACATTATTCGCAGTCAGCTCATTGAGCGTCGGTACGTTAACAATAGGCACATTCGCAACTTTCCCAGTATTAGCAGACCCAGCGAAAGGCTTAGAAATTGCCGAACAACGTAAAGCGGTCGATGTTGGGTGGGGCGATTCTGTCGCGACCATGGAAATGCTACTTCGTAACAAACAGGGCGAAAGCAGCACACGCCTGATGCGATTGAAATCATTAGAAGTCGATAACGATGGCGATAAAGGCTTAACCATTTTTGATGAACCGCGCGACGTAAAAGGCACGGCTTTCCTAAACCATTCACACATCACCAAATCCGATGACCAGTGGTTGTATCTGCCTGCATTAAAACGTGTAAAACGCATCTCTTCACGCAACAAATCGGGGCCGTTTATGGGCAGTGAATTTGCGTATGAAGACTTAAGCTCGTTTGAGCTAGAAAAGTACACCTTCAACTACATTGAAGACGCGAAACTGGAAGGCGTAGACACCTTTGTTTTAGAGCAAGTACCGACCGACAAAAACTCAGGCTACACCATGCAGAAAGTCTGGCTAGACCAACAGCACTACCGCCCAATGAAAGTCGAGTTTTACGACCGTAAAGGCGCACTACTTAAGACGCTATCGTTCCAAGATTACAAACAGTACCTAAACCAATACTGGCGCGCGCACACCATGGCGATGCAAAACCATCAAACAGGTAAAAGCACCGTATTAACCACGACAGATTTAGTGTTCCAGACCGGTCTTAAAGACAAGGATTTCCAAAAGAACACACTAAAACGTGCGAAATAAGGCAGGAATATGAAAAGGATTGTGGCAACAGGAACCCAATTATCCTTAACCTTGGCAGCGACCGTCGGGCTTATGCAGGTGTCGTTGCCTTGTGTGGCGGCAGGCTTTAGCCCTGATATCGCAGGGCAGGTTAACCTTGAACATAGGCAGTTCTTTAGCGACGGTTTACAAGGGCAAGACAAAGGACAAAGCTCACTGGTGTTGCAGCCAGAGTTTTACTGGGAGCAAGAAGAGGGTAATGGCAGCTTTACCTTTACCCCGTTTTATCGTCTAGACAGCGAAGACGATGAACGAACTCATGGTGATATTCGTGAAGCCTTGTATCTCACTTACTGGGACGACTACGAACTGCGGGCGGGTGTTGGAAAGGTATTTTGGGGCGTAACCGAATCGGCGCATTTAGTGGATGTGGTAAACCAGACCGATGCCATTGAATCGGTCGATGGCGAATCCAAGTTAGGTCAGCCCATGGTGCACTTCACCTCGATAAAAGAGTGGGGCACCATCGACGCCATGTTACTGCCGTATTTTCGTGAGCGTACCTTCGCAGGCGAAGACGGTCGATTAAGGCCAACCGTGCCAGTATCGGACGATGCGCTTTACGAATCTTCGAGAGAAGAGAAGCATGTGGATGTCGCGCTGCGCTATAGCCAAATGTACGGTGATTGGGATGTCGGTTTAAGTTATTTAGGCGGCACAAACCGCGACCCTTACTACCGTGTGCAAGGCAATCAGCTCAAGCCATACTACGCACAAATGCAGCACTTCGGGTTGGATGTGCAAGGCATTCTTGGCGACTGGTTATGGAAGCTGGAAAGTATTTACCGCGACAGTTACGACAACCACACCGGCGTAGCAACGGGCTTTGAATACACTTGGGTTGGGGCGCTTGAATCGTATTGGGACATCGGCTTCATCGCTGAATACCTGTATGA
>NZ_MCYD01000654.1:0-4304 GCF_002876325.1 Vibrio sp. 10N.261.52.A1 | reverse complement strand
CTATAATTTACAGTTTAAGCGCATTTGTGATTTCATTATCAAATCCTTTAATCTAATACCTTATAGACAGTTGTCCGACTGCACCCTAACTCTTTACTTATCGCATGCTTGTTCATACCTTGCTCTGCAAGCTCTTGAATGCGTTGGTGAAGCTGCTTATTAGGAAATCGCCCTAGGTGCCTTCCCTCTTCACGAGCTCGCTCCCTACCCTCGTTACAGCGCTGTAAGATGCGTTTTCTTTCCATCTCTGCGAACGCCGAAATGGTGGTATAGATAACCCGACCCACATCACTATTGATGTCCAAATCTCCTAGATCATGAAAAACCAAACCGGCTTTCTTTTGCGCTAGCTGATCGGCAATTTGAAGAGCATCGATGGTATTACGAGCAATGCGGTCGACTTTGGTAACGTGAATCACGTCCCCTTCTCTGGCAAAGTCCAACAACAAATTAAGCTGTTCTCTATCGGAGGATTTACCGCTCGCCTGCTCTTGGTAAATTTTTTCACAGCCTATCGCCTTAAGCTGTTTAATTTGAACATCGAGCGTTTGATCTTGGGTGCTGACTCGTGCATAGCCAATTTTCATGAAATGAGCCTTAAAATGAACATTAAGATAAACTTTAGTGTACATGTTCACTTGATATTTAAAAGACTAACTGGACAGTATTGAGAGGGGCAGCATGTGATGTCCATAAAGTTACACCTTTATGGACACTACGTCAGATTACCTCCAATCACAGAATCATACAAATTGGTTAAATCGTTCGATTCGTTTATAATGAACGAAAAGGAGAATATTATGCAATCACTTACTGCTAATACAGCTAAAACCAAATTTGGTGACTTACTGATGAAGGTTCAACGTGAACCTGTACAAATTAATAAGAACGGTTCACCCGTTGCGGTGATGATGTCTTGTGAAGAATATGAACAACTTGAAGCACTCAAATTGATGGTGGTGAAATCACGCTTCGAACAAGCAGAGGCCGATGCTCTATCAGATAACCTGGTCGACGGTAATGACTTCATGAACGCACTTGACCAAGGTAAATTTGATTAATGATGCACTACAAGCTTTCTTCTGCAGCGCAATCTGATCTCATTGAGATTCGTCGCTATACATTAGAGCGATGGGGGCAGACACAATGGACGACTTACTTTTCAGAGCTCAAGCAATCAATGGAATTACTGGCGAACAATCAGCTGCTTGGCATAGAAGTTTCTGAACTGGGACAAAGCTACTTCCGGTTTCCTTTAAAACACCATGTGATTTATTACATCCAAAATGATTGCAGCCGTTCTTGGTAAGCACATGTCGCCTGCAAAGCATTTTTCACTACTCTCTTAACCCTTAAGCTAATTTAAGGGTTAACCCGCGTCGCTTCATGTAGTCGCGCAGCGTGCTCGGCGCTTCGTCGATCAATTTGGCTGTGGGACGAATCCCCAAGCCCATCTTTAAATACTTCTCTATTTGTTCACGTTTAACATCGAGCTTCAGCCTCTCAGCTTGGCCCTTCGGCCTTCCGAGGATCATGCCATTTTTCTTTCTAGCGGCAAGCGCTTCCTTCGTTCTCATCGAGATAAACTCACGCTCTATCTCTGCTGCAAGTCCTAGCACAGTTGCGGTTATGC
This sequence comes from Vibrio sp. 10N.261.52.A1, assembly GCF_002876325.1. Taxonomy (NCBI): domain Bacteria; kingdom Pseudomonadati; phylum Pseudomonadota; class Gammaproteobacteria; order Vibrionales; family Vibrionaceae; genus Vibrio; species Vibrio sp. 10N.261.52.A1. The sequence goes on along the minus strand of NZ_MCYD01000654.1, from coordinate 2,671 downwards.
GAGATTGCATTGAGCCATCTAGCTGTAAATTCTGTTTGGCGATATAGACATTGATCTTCTTTTCCATACACACTTCTAGAACCTCAAGCACTTGTAAAGTAGAACGCGCAATTCGACTGACTTCAGCAAATACGATGCAATCTCCGCTCGTCATGCCCTCTACTAATGCACCTAATTTACGTTGCCGCCATTTTTTCTTGCCAGTTACCACATCTTCAACAAACACCAAATGACCAATCCCAACCTTATTGGTGTAGTCATAGATCCCGTGCTTTTGGTTTGCCACATCTTGGCTGTCTGATGAGACTCTTAAATACGCATAGTTCGCCATGCTTCCTCCTTAACTAAAGGCGATCCAAATTGGACAAGCTGCGCGAAAAAATATGGACGGGCAACAAAGAGTGCGAACTGTGTCAGATAAAAAACAGCACCGAATGTCGGTGCTGTTTGAAAGTGTGAGAAATCGCTTACAAAACGTCTCTGAGGTTTTTACGCTCTTCAATTTCTTCTTGCTCTGGAATAGTGCCAGGCAACGTAATTTTTTTAGGATTTTGCTTAAAACTTTGCGCGGAGCGAGCAGGCTTCGACCCCTTAGATTTCAAACTAAATACCTGTGGATTAATAGTGAGGTTTTGTCTTACTTCAACCATGAACTCTTGATCTTCATTTTCAGGTAAATAATTGCTCTTAAGGTATTTAATCGACAAAGACTCTTTGTTTCTCTTTAACGTAAACAAGCACTTTGTTAATCGCATTATTGATGTTAAACCTGCCCCAGATGCCATGGTTATTTCTTGGTTACCGCGGATTTCATCTTTATTCACATGGTGAACAAGCAACAAACTGGCACCTGATTCACTGGCAAGGCTCTGAAAAACATTTTTGATTAAGCGATCGTGTTTAACTTCCTCGCAACGGCCTATTGATTCCGTTACGGTATCGATGATCACTAAATCAAATTCAGAGAAGGTTTGTTTGAGTTGTTCTAAATACTGCTTATGTTCTGCCTGTTCTTGTACCGAACTATCGGGTGGAATCACTATCGGTTCAATATCCGTTAGAAAGTGGAGGTTACTTTTTAGCTCGGACTTAATTGTGGCAGTACAGTAAGCCAGCTTTTCTTTCATCCGAGACTGGATGACACCAGCACTGTCTTCTGAACTCAATACCAAAGTTTTACAGGGTTTATTAGATGCACTCATCCCCAATAAAGACATTGAAGATGCATGTTCCATTGCTATACAAAGAGCCAGATGAGATTTACCGACATTCGGTGCGGCAATCAGCATGCCTACATGTCCTCTGAGTAAACCTTTTAAGCTGAAACTGAGGCTCTGACTTGCAGGTGAAGACATCAAACTATCCAGAGATTGAGTGATCATGATTCACCCTCCCCAATATAGAAGATTTGTATGCCATTCCCGACATCGCGAAATTGAAGGCTGAAGTCTTTTTCAATTTGTACAGCGTTGGCCAACAAATCTTTTCGAAGATCACTACGGAAGCTATGACTTACCTTTGAAGCAATAGATTGGATATAACTATCAAGCGCCCACTCAAACTTCTTATTGTGTAAGAACTCAGCTTTATGCGTAGTAATGTACTTTAAAAATGAACGAACTGACGGTTTACTATAGTTAGTCATTTTGTGCTGTTCCAATCGGTAATAGTAGCCATGATCTCGTATAGCTTGAAGCAGACGCATGTCTGGAACTAAAAACACATGGTTAGTGAGGTTCTTACTATTTTTACGGCCTGTTTTAAATTTACTTCGGTCACAATAAAAACGGTAATCTTGAACAAACTCTAATGGTTTCTTGCCAACTACGTTCTGCTCTTCATCAAGTTCATTGATCACCAAGTGAGCCGTCGCTAATTGAGTAATACGACGCTCAATTTGATCATAGTTTGCACGAGTAGTCGCCATGCCCATTCGGGTTGCTAATTCATACATGCTCATTGATAGAACGGTGGCGTCACGATCGATAAATGAATCAAAACCATCTTGTTGGGTATCTGATATATCACCATCAGTGATTGTTTGGTATACCTGTGACCAGGTTAGCCGTGCACCGGCATCATAGGAAGTATCATCGAGTTGGATAGTTTGTGCATACGCCAACATGGTTTCTAAGATATCGCGATGAGGTTGCAGTAGGTAATCAACATGAAGATCAACTCTAAAACTTTTTCCATAGCTGTTTATGTTCACGCTCTCTAACGGATAATTAGGATCGGTACCACCGCTTTGTGCAATCTCGATAAGCTTAGATTGCATAGTCGATGTTAAACGAGAAGCTGGATGAAAGATGGTAGCTCTTGAAAACAGGATAGAAGAGATAAACCGATTTTTTCGGTCTTCTTCATTAATAACTGTCAAGCTAGAGTTTGATGATAACGTCATGATCATTACCTAAGGGGGCGATATGATCATTTTAACAGATTACCTTACCCAACTCATCAACTTCGGTAAATATCTATATGATTTCGGTAAATGTCTATAGTTCGTCACATAATTTATGTATAAATATCGGTAAATAACTACTAGATTCGGTAAATGTTTATTTATCCTGAGTTGATCAAGCTTAAAACTTCAGTGGTTGTTTCCGACTGTTTTTTAACCAAATTTTTATGGTGATCCTAATTTAGACTTAATTTAAGATCTTTACTC
>NZ_MCYD01000653.1:0-5846 GCF_002876325.1 Vibrio sp. 10N.261.52.A1 | reverse complement strand
AGGTCCGGGACATTCGCTAAACCACGATCTAACACTTCAACCGCTTGTTGGTCTTTCTTCTGAGCTCGGAAGTTGTCTGCGTAGCTCAACCATACTTGAGGATCATTTTGATGCGTTTTGATCAACTCTAAATAAACCGTTTCCGCCTTTTCCCACTCATTGTGCCAACGTAGGACATCTGCAAACAGTAACTGAAACTTCTCAGATTCTTGCGTTTCCAAGAAAGTGATCAGCTCTTTTACCGCCGGTTCAATTTCCGCTTTTTGCGCATCATCTAGGGTGTTGAAATCACGAACTAAATTCGATGTCGCTGTGTGGCGAACCATGGTATCGCTGTCTTTAAGCAAAGGAGAAACCAATGCCCAACGATGTTCCAGTTGATATGGTTCAGAGCCAATAACTGCAGCTTCGCGCACTTCAGGGTCTTGGTCTTTCAAGCCTCTTGCAACAGCCACCAGCGCGTTTTGGCTTGGGTATGAAGCCAATTCTTGCAAAGCTCCTGTGCGGTTTTCAATAGACTGATTCTTATCTTGTGCCATGTAAGACAGCTGCTGAATGCGAGTTTGAGTGTCCGTCATTTCAAGCACTTGATTTATGTTCTGTGCAGGTGCGTCAACAGTGGCTTGGACGCTGTTAGCTGCCATTGCAGATGTTGATATCAATGCGGACGTTGAAATAAATAAAGCAACCGCTGTCGCTAAACTCTTCTTGATCATAGTATTACCTTAAACTTGAGAACTTAGCCTGTCCCTAGACTCATATCTGATTGAATGTCGTTAAGATTGATAGACCTTGAATTAGAACTTGGTCTCGAACGTCGTTTGTTTTGCCAGTTCTGCTCGACGCGCCATCATCACAGAATCGCTGTACTTACCATGTGCTACGGGGTTTCTCATCGCACGAGCGATATACGCCATCGACTTGTCGACATGAGAGAAGAACTTGTGCCAACCCGCGCATAAATAGTTTAAGCCCGGCTCACCCGCACGAGTTTTGATAAAGCGGTTTTTAGGACACTCGCCATGACAAGCAAACTTGTAATCGCATTGCTGACATTGGCTCGTTAACGTGCGTGATTTAGCAAAGCCAAACTTCTGTTGTGAAGCGCTGTACGCCAGATCATCCAACTTCTCGTGATGGATATTCCCGATTTTGTATTCTGGATAAACATAGTGGTCACATGAGAAAACGTCACCATTAGGCTCCATAGCAAGGCCTTTTCCGCAAATCTCGTTCAAGGTACAAAGTGGATTAGGACGACCAATCCACGTTTCTAAACTTGCTTCGAAATATTGCACGAACACTTTGCCGATATCGTTTTTCGCCCACTCATCAAACACGGTAATGAGAAAGTTACCCCACGCCAGATCTGATACACACCATGACTCCATAATTGAATCTTTATGACCCGGGATCAGGCGCTTGTCACCCTGCTTCAATTGCTCGCTCACTTGAGAAGTTTGCGGTGCAACCGTTCTAAAGGTTTTTTGCTCAACGATTGGGATAAATTGCATTTGTGGCGACTTCACCACATCACGTAAGAATCGGTACACTTCTAGTGCATTTTGACTGGTCAGGTTGTTCACGCAGGTTAACGTCGCGAATTTCACTTGGTATTTGTGCAGCAGTTCAACCGCAGCCATTACTTGCTTGAACGTACCACGACCGGCTCGGTTAGTACGGTAGGCGTTATGCAGCATCTCTGGGCCATCAATACTTAAGCCTACCAGAAAGTTATTCTTTGCTAAGAATTGCCCCCAATCGTCATTCAGTAATGTGCCATTAGTTTGCAGGTCATTGGAAATCAATACACCTTCAGGTTGATACTTCTTCTGTAGTTCAACCACACGTTCAAAATAAGCCAAACCAAGCATGGTAGGTTCACCACCCTGCCATGAAAAGATGATCTCAGGAGTATTTTGACCTTCGATGTATTGTCGGATGTAGGTCTCTAATGTTTCATCATCCATTCTTGGAGAACTGCCTTTCTTGTACTCCAACAAATCTTGCTTACTAAGGTAATAACAATATTTACAGTCAATGTTACATGCTGCGCCAATTGGCTTCGCCATAACATGCAAGCGTTTAGACGCTTTGCCATTATATTGAGGACCTTGAGTAATGTGCATGATTTACCTACCTATCTTAGTGTCTTGTTCCCATAATAATTCCGAATGAAGTCAGTGGCATGTTATACCCTTTATAACCAATTGGAATGACTGAAAACGTTAGAATTGACCTCTATTTCGAACATTTGAGGCACGTGATGAAATTTATCAATTACAAACATTTAGCAGCAGTTAGTGGTGTCACCATGACTATTCTTCTTAGCGGCTGTTCAAGCGTGCCAACGCACCCTATCGCCCAACAAATTAATCAAGATATGGTGTTGGTTGAAGGTGGGACATTCACCATGGGTTCAAACAGCCCAGAAGCAAGTAAAGCTGAGCGTCCTGCACGTAGTGTTACTGTAGATAGTTTCTACATCGCGAAGTTTGAGGTGACTCAAGAATTATTCGAATCAGTAATGGGCTCATCTCTCAGTTACTTCCCAAACCCGCAAGTTCCAGTCAATAACCTGAGCTGGCAGCAAGCAAACTATTTCGTAGAGCAACTCAATAAGTTAACTGGTGAAGAATACCGTTTGCCAACAGAAGCCGAATGGGAATTTGCAGCCAAAGGTGGCAACAAGAGCAAAGGCTATACTTACAGTGGTTCCAACAACTTAGATGATGTTGCGTGGTACTCAGCAAATTCGAAAAATAGCGCACACCCAGTCGGGCTAAAGAAGCCAAATGAACTAGGCTTATATGACATGACAGGTAATGTTGGCGAATTCGTTATCGATGCCTTCGATGACACCTTCTACCGATTTGGTCCAACAGACAATCCAAACAACGCTAAACACAGTGACGTAGGCTTATCACACAAGTCTGTTCGCGGTGGCAGTTTTGCTTATGACGAGAATGAATCGGAAAGTTACCGTCGTGATTTCGCAAGCCAATCCATCACCATGTCTGACATGGGACTGCGCCTAGTTAAAGACGCAGACTAAGCGCATCGCGGAATAAGTTTATCGCGTCGTTTATAACGCTAAACAGAACTCATGCGACACAAACGTTTTCACGCTACGGCAATACTGAATAAGGACACTCTATGCAATACACCAAGCTTTCAGGTCTTACACTTGCTCTACTCTGTGCTTTGCCCGCAACAGCTGCAGAGAAACCAGATTTGGTTCTTCAAATCACGGTTGATGGTCTGCGTGCCGATCTTATAGAGCGCTATAAGCATAACTTTGGTGAGGGTGGCTTTCGGTATTTGATGGATGATGGCACGTATTACACCAATGCCAATTATCAGCATGGCAACACGGAAACAATTGTAGGACACGTCTCTCTGGCTACGGGTGCTCCACCTAGCGTTCACGGCATGATGGGTAATGTTTGGTACGACCGTAGTGAAGAGCGTTTAGTGTATAACGTAGAGGATGGTAACTACACCATGCTCACTTCTGGCGCAGGTGTCGACAAAGCGACAGAAATCGATCCGACACAAAAAGCAGCACAAGGCGATGGCCGTTCTCCCGAGCCAATCCTCTCTACCACGTTTGGTGACGAGCTGATGATCTCAAATAGCGGAAAATCAAAGGTTTTTGGTGTTTCAGTTAAAGATCGTGGTGCAATCTCTTTAGCGGGACACAGTGGCAAAGCCTTCTGGTTCTCTAAAGCGCAATCTGAATTTGTCACGAGTGATTACTATTATGACGAATACCCAGATTGGGTATCTCGCTGGAATGAAAAGAGAGTTGCGGCGCAATACTCGAAACAGAAATGGGAGCTCTCGTTACCGCGTGAACAATATACCCTTCAAGAGCACGGTACCGATTACAAGGTTAAGCTAGGTGATTTCCAACGCACCTTCCCTCACCCTTATGGCCCAGCGAGTTATAAATATTACAGCACTACGTTAACCGTGAGCCCAGCAGGTGATGAGATTACTGAAAACTTTGCCAGCACATTATTAATGCAAGAAAAGCTTGGGCAAGGCGATGCCACCGACTACCTATCGGTTAGCTTCTCATCGAACGATTATGTGGTTCACCTCTACGGCCCAGAAAGCTTAGAAACTGAAGATAACTTAATTCGACTTGATAAAACCATCGCGAAACTTTTAAAAACCGTCGATGACCAAGTGGGCTTAGAAAACACACTCATTGTTTTGTCCGCCGACCATGGCGTACCTGAAGCGTCGCCTGCGGCAAATGCGCTAGGTTTTAGTCAGGCACAATACTTCGACAAAGATGCTCTGCTTTCAAGCGGTGTCGAGAAGCGATTGAAAGACGAATTCGGTTTATCTAAAGATGCAATTCGCCTGTATGCACAGCCTTACATTTATCTGAATCATGACCTTATCGCTGAGAAGAAACTTGACCTAGCAAAAGTGCAAGAAGCGATGGCTGATGAGATTGCCAAAATAAAAGGCGTAGCCTTTGCTGTTTCAAGCAGTGACATCGCGAAGAACAGAGTACCTGACACACATGTGATGCAGCTCATCAAAAACAACTATCACCCTGCTCGTTCTGGTGACGTTTATGTTGTATTTGCACCGCGCAGCTACATAAACGACATGGAAGGTCTACAAATCGCGTCGACGCATGGTTCGCCATGGAAATACGACACTCATGTACCGGTTATCTTCGCAGGTTATGATATTGAAGCTAAAAAGGTATCACGAGCAGTTACACCTTATGATATTGCACCGACTCTCTCTAATAAGCTAGGCATCACACAGCCAAGTGGTTCGATTGGTGAGGTATTGAAAGAAATCGTCGACTAAAAGCATTAGCACTAAACCAGCTTAAACCTGTGCATTAAAGCCGCTTATCTAATACAGGCAAGCGGCTTTTTCTTTGCTGTAGTGCCGGGAACGTTCAGTACACTAGTTTTTGCCTGAATAACGGAAAGCTTCTCGAGTTAACTGGCTCAACTCTTCATCATCCATTTTGTTGTGCACCACGGTGATTCTGCCTAGATAAATCAACGGCACTTCTGTTTGTCGACCTTCCAAGTGAAACTTGATGGCTTCTGCAGTGGCAACCCCCAGATCATCACTCATTCGCATTGGTGTTGCATCAAGCTCGTCAGATCGGATTTTCTCTATCTCTTTTGCGGTTCCACCCCAACCTGTCACATATATCTCAGACAACTTGTCTGCTTCGCCTAGTGCATCTACAGCACCCATCGTCATTGCCGTGTTCGCATTATGAACCATGGTCACTTCTGGAAAGTTACCCAAAACCAACCGGATCCCATCAGCACCACCAATTTTTTGATACTGCCCAAAATGCTCATAAACCGTTAACCAATCGCCCTTCTCTTCAACACAGTCAATAAACCCTTGAGAGCGTTGTGTATCTGTAATACCTGGAATACCTCGGTTAGCGGAAAACTCCACGTCGTTACCTAGCTCTTTAACCACGTGGTCACACAACACCTCGGCTCCCATTTCGCTGGAAAAATCAAACCAACTATCAGGTTGGTGAGTCCATTGCTCGTTCGGCGTGTGAAATGCCCAAATGAAGGTTTTAAAGTCAGAGGAAGCCGACAGTTTTTGGATATTACCGGCTTGTATATCCAACTCTGATGGTCCAAAAATGACAAAATCATAGGGTTTTACAGAGCTAAGAACTTGCTCGGTGTATTGAGTTTGAAGTGAGTGTTCGATCTGCCTAGATGTAAATTCATCAATCTCAAATTTAAGCTGTAAGGCAATCAATCTTTCCTTCAACGCGATGAAATTACGTATCCAGAAATCAGAAATATCTGCACTTGGATAAATTAAAG
>NZ_MCYD01000652.1:0-7137 GCF_002876325.1 Vibrio sp. 10N.261.52.A1 | reverse complement strand
CTTAAAGGCAGACAAAAGTAATGGGATAAAATTGGAAAATCTCAATATCGTGCTTAATTGACCATGAAAGTTGAACTTTTGGAGCTTTGGAGGGGTAAATTGATTTAGTGCGTACAAATCTTTAATTTCTTTTGCGTTAAATGTTGACACGTATCACGCACATCACTAAAATACCGCCAATTTGTCTAATTTCCATAAACACGCAGTTTCTGGTGTTGCAGGAAGGTAGATTTGCAAATTAAATCAATTTTAATGCATATTTATTTCTGGAGGTTGTCTTGAAAAAGTCAGCACTACTTGTCCTAGAAGATGGGACAGTATTTCACGGTGAAGCCATTGGCGCTGTAGGTTCTGCAGTTGGTGAAGTCGTTTTTAATACCTCGATGACGGGGTACCAAGAAATCCTCACTGATCCTTCCTATTCTCAACAAATCGTTACCCTTACTTACCCTCACATTGGCAATACCGGAACCAATTCCGAAGACGAAGAATCCTCTTCAATCCACGCTCAAGGCCTTGTGATTCGCGATCTCCCTCTAATCGCTTCTAACTTCCGTAATGAACAATCCCTTTCTGATTACCTTAAGTCGCAAAACGTTGTTGGTATCGCTGATATCGATACTCGTAAGCTGACGCGTATTCTTCGTGAAAAAGGCGCACAGAACGGTTGTATTGTAGCGGGTAACAACCTAGACGAAGCTTTGGCTCTAGCTAAAGCAAAAGAATTCCCTGGCCTGAAAGGTATGGACCTTGCGAAAGAAGTTACAACAAAAGAAGCGTATCAATGGAAACAAGGTTCGTGGACGCTTACGGGTGGACTTCCTGAAGCGAAAGCAGACTCAGAATTGCCATACCACGTTGTTGCTTATGACTTCGGTGCAAAACGAAACATCCTACGAATGCTCGTTGACCGCGGCTGCCGCCTAACGGTTGTTCCTGCTGAAACTTCTGCTGAAGAAGTGCTTGCACTAAACCCAGACGGTGTATTCCTTTCAAATGGCCCTGGTGACCCAGAACCATGTACTTACGCAATTGAAGCGACAAAAGTGTTCCTAGAAAAAGGCTTACCAATCTTCGGTATCTGTCTAGGCCACCAAATTCTTGCTCTTGCGTCAGGCGCTAAGACAGTGAAGATGAAGTTTGGTCACCACGGTGCAAACCACCCAGTTAAAGATTTAGATCGTGATGTTGTGATGATTACTTCGCAAAACCACGGCTTTGCTGCTGACGAAGACACACTTCCTGAAAACCTACGTGCAACGCACAAGTCTCTATTTGATGGTTCTCTACAAGGTATTCACCGTACAGACAAACCAGCATTTAGCTTCCAAGGTCACCCAGAAGCAAGCCCAGGTCCAGAAGACGCAGCGCCGTTATTCGACCACTTCATTGAACTAATTAAAAAGCACACAGCGTAATTCGGAGTAGTAGACAATGCCAAAACGTACTGACATTAAAAGTATTCTAATTCTAGGTGCTGGCCCGATCGTTATCGGCCAAGCATGTGAGTTCGATTACTCTGGTGCTCAAGCTTGTAAAGCGCTTCGCGAAGAAGGTTACCGAGTTATTCTTGTAAACTCGAACCCAGCGACCATCATGACTGACCCAGATATGGCTGATGCAACTTACATCGAGCCTATCCAATGGGAAGTTGTTCGCAACATCATTGCGAAAGAGAAGCCAGATGCAGTTCTACCTACAATGGGTGGCCAAACAGCACTTAACTGTGCACTAGACCTTGAGAAACACGGTGTTCTTGAAGAGTTCGGTGTAGAGATGATTGGTGCAACGGCTGACGCTATCGATAAAGCAGAAGACCGTTCTCGTTTCGATAAAGCGATGAAGTCTATCGGCCTTGAGTGTCCACGTGCTGACACTGCGAAAACCATGGAAGAAGCTTACGCTGTTCTAGATATGGTTGGCTTCCCTTGTATCATCCGTCCATCATTCACTATGGGTGGTACTGGCGGTGGTATCGCATACAACAAAGAAGAGTTCGAAGAGATCTGTCGTCGCGGTTTAGACCTTTCTCCAACAAACGAACTTCTAATCGATGAATCTCTAATCGGTTGGAAAGAGTACGAGATGGAAGTGGTTCGTGACAAAGCGGACAACTGTATCATCGTATGTGCGATTGAAAACTTCGACCCAATGGGCATCCACACGGGTGACTCAATCACAGTTGCACCAGCACAGACTCTAACAGATAAAGAATACCAACTGATGCGTAACGCATCTCTAGCGGTACTGCGTGAGATTGGTGTTGAAACAGGTGGTTCAAACGTACAGTTTGGTATCAACCCGAAAGATGGCCGTATGGTTATCATCGAGATGAACCCACGTGTATCTCGTTCTTCTGCACTAGCGTCTAAAGCGACAGGTTTCCCAATCGCTAAGATTGCAGCGAAACTAGCTGTGGGTTACACATTAGATGAACTGCAAAATGACATCACGGGTGGCGCAACACCAGCATCATTCGAACCAACCATCGACTACGTAGTAACTAAGATTCCTCGTTTTAACTTCGAGAAATTTGCAGGTGCTAACGACCGTCTAACGACGCAAATGAAGTCTGTTGGTGAAGTTATGGCTATCGGCCGTAACCAGCAAGAGTCTCTACAAAAAGCACTTCGCGGCCTAGAAGTTGGCGCGACAGGCTTTGACGAAATGGTTGACCTAGATGCGCCTGACGCACTAACAACAATCCGTCACGAACTAAAAGAAGCTGGCGCAGAGCGTATTTGGTACATCGCGGATGCATTCCGTGCGGGTATGTCTGTAGATGGCGTATTCAACCTAACGCAAATCGACCGTTGGTTCCTAGTTCAAATCGAAGACATCGTTAAGCTTGAGCAAGAACTTAAAGCGAAAGGCTTTGCTGGTCTGAACAAAGACGAGCTAAACAAGCTTAAGCGTAAAGGTTTTGCGGATGCACGCCTATCTAAGATTCTAGGTGTAGCGGAAAGCGAAATCCGTCGTCTACGTGACCAATACGATATCCACCCAGTTTACAAGCGCGTTGATACGTGTGCGGCTGAGTTCTCTTCAGACACGGCTTACATGTACTCATCTTACGATGACGAGTGTGAAGCGAACCCAACAGACAAAGACAAGATCATGATTCTTGGTGGCGGTCCAAACCGTATCGGCCAAGGTATCGAATTTGACTACTGTTGTGTACACGCATCACTAGCTCTACGTGAAGATGGCTACGAAACTATCATGGTTAACTGTAACCCTGAGACTGTTTCAACGGACTACGACACATCTGACCGTCTGTACTTCGAACCAGTAACACTGGAAGACGTACTAGCAATCGCTCGTGTTGAGAAGCCAAAAGGCGTTATCGTTCAGTACGGTGGTCAAACACCACTGAAACTGGCTCGCGCACTTGAAGCGGCTGGCGTGCCAATCATCGGTACTAGCCCTGACGCAATCGACCGTGCAGAAGACCGTGAGCGTTTCCAAGTTGCTGTTGACCGTCTAGGTCTTCTACAGCCAGAGAACGCGACAGTAACAACAATGGAACAAGCGGTAGAGAAATCTCGCGAAATCGGCTTCCCATTGGTTGTACGTCCTTCTTACGTACTTGGTGGTCGTGCGATGGAAATCGTATACGATGAGCAAGACTTACGTCGCTACTTCAACGAAGCAGTAAGCGTATCGAACGAATCTCCAGTTCTTCTTGATAGCTTCCTAGACGACGCAGTTGAAGTGGATATCGATGCTATCTGTGACGGTGAGCGCGTAGTTATCGGCGGTATCATGGAGCACATCGAACAAGCGGGTGTTCACTCAGGTGACTCAGCATGTTCTCTTCCTGCTTACACGCTAAGCCAAGAAATCCAAGACGTAATGCGTGAGCAAGTTGAAAAGCTGGCGTTCGAGTTGGGTGTTCGTGGCCTAATGAACACGCAGTTTGCTGTGAAGAACAACCAAGTGTACCTAATCGAGGTTAACCCTCGTGCAGCACGTACGGTACCGTTCGTATCTAAAGCAACGGGTGCACCAATCGCTAAGATTGCTGCACGTGTAATGGCGGGTCAATCGCTAGAGTCTCAAGGCTTTACCAAAGAAATCATCCCACCGTACTACTCAGTGAAGGAAGTGGTACTTCCATTCAACAAGTTCCCTGGTGTTGACCCACTATTAGGCCCAGAGATGCGCTCTACTGGTGAAGTTATGGGTGTTGGTGCAACGTTCGCAGAAGCTTACTCTAAAGCGGAATTGGGTTGTGGCAACATCTACCCAGAAGGCGGCCGTGCACTTCTTTCTGTTCGCGAAGGCGACAAAGAACGCGTTGTAGACCTAGCATCTAAGCTATCTAAGCTTGGTTACCAGCTAGACGCAACACACGGTACAGCAGTGATTCTTGGCGAAGCGGGCATCAACCCACGTCTAGTAAACAAGGTACACGAAGGCCGTCCTCACATTCTTGACCGTATCAAGAACAACGAGTACACCTACATCGTGAACACTGCAGCTGGCCGTCAAGCGATTGAAGACTCTAAAGTTCTTCGTCGTGGTGCACTTGCTGAGAAGGTAAACTACACGACTACGCTAAACGCAGCATTTGCGACATGTATGGCGCACACTGCAGACGCGAAGACGACAGTAACTTCTGTTCAAGAGCTACACGCACAGGTGAAAGCTTCTCAAGCTTAATTTGTCTTAGCTTAGCTAACTGAACTGAAGTTAGCGGATATAAATGCTCAAAGCCCACTCTTCGGAGTGGGCTTTTTTATGTCTGTGATACAGCGTTAGTTAAATGATGAATATTTGGAATAGGTTAAAATCTTGTGTTTCGTTATTGATCGCCTGCTCAGGATGGTAAGTTGTCGCTACACGAGACTTTGAGGCGTTGGGCATATGGAAATCACTCTGGAAATATTGGCTATCTTATTTATTGTCGCAACGGCAGCTGGCTTTATCGATGCGATGGCTGGCGGTGGCGGGCTACTGACTTTGCCAGCACTACTCGCAGCGGGAGTCCCACCGACACAAGCCCTAGCAACTAACAAGCTTCAAAGCTCTTTCGGCAGTTTTTCCGCAAGCTGGTACTTCGTGCGTAACGGTATCGTTAGTATCAAGGAGATGCGCCTCGCCATTTTGTGTACCTTCATTGGCTCGGCGATTGGTGCAGAACTCGTTCAGTTCATTGATGCGAGCTTATTGACCAGCGTGATCCCACTGCTGCTGATCGCTATCTCACTCTACTTCTTATTAGCACCACAAACTAAAGCCTCTGAAGGTAAGCAGAAGATCTCTGAAGCGATGTTTGCTTTGTGTGTTGGCGGTGGTGTTGGCTTTTACGATGGCTTCTTTGGGCCAGGTACCGGCTCTATCTTTACTGTCTGCTTTGTCGCAATTGGTCATTTCTCTTTAGTCGATGCGACTGCTCGTACTAAGGTGTTGAACTTCACCTCTAACATCGCTGCACTGATCTTCTTTATTTTGGCAGGCTTGCCAATTTGGGAGCTCGGCTTAGTGATGGCAATTGGTGGCTTTATGGGGGCTCAGCTAGGCGCTAAAGTGGTGGTGACAAAAGGGCAGAAGTGGATTCGCCCCCTAGTGATTGTGATGTCGATGCTCATGGCGTCTAAACTGCTTTGGGAACAGCATCAACAATGGATTCTATCAGTGTTTTAACCCGTGGAGACTGGTAGCTATTTGGCCTAACACAGACATGAATCGGTCGGATTAAGCCCGCTAATTCCTGGAAGCTATACAGATATTGAGACTCAATATTGAGTGTTTTTACGATCGAGAGTGGAATCAAAGCGGGCCCAGTTCCACCTAATGCAAGTTGCGCCGCTGCAGTGTAGGCATCCATCTCCATCAAAGGTTTAATACCAAGCTTTTCTAATACTGAGAGTTGGTAAGAGTTGGCTGGGTTAGTCATATCATTCGTGATGACTTTGGGTGGAAGCCCGTTCAGCGGCAATTTACTTACAATGAAAAAGGGCTCGTCGAACAGGTGAAACGTCATCAATCCATGATGTGGTGGCAACAAGCCTGCGCATAACCCTAGGGTTGCCTTACCGGACTGAACTCGCTCGATGATTCTCGGTGTGTGGTTGGTGGTTATCGTGATGTATTTATCTTGTTGGATAAACTGCCCCATCATTTCACCTAAATAGCCGGCTATCAGAGACTTAGAGCTGTCTAAGGTAATGAAAGTCGTATCTTCTAACTCTTGCTGTTCATAAATAAGACCACGAAGTTCATTGAACGTAGGACCAATACTCTCGATCAGTGCTATCGCGTCTGGTGTGAGTTTTATCTGCCGACCGCTCGGCTCAATAAGCTTTTTCCCTAACTTCTTTTCTAAGTTAGCAATCCGTTTGCTTACCGCTGATTGGCTGATATACAGCAAGCTGCCAGTGCGGCTCATGGTTTTGGCTTTACTCAAAACCAAGAGAGTTTCGATTCCTTCGAGTAGCATTTGATGATATTCATGAAAGTTGGGAATGATACGTCCAACTTATCTCAATCAAGGCCGTTGCTCTAGCTTTTGTTTACGAGTTCTTGAACCAAGTTGGCGATTCTTGAACCGTAGTATTGAGCAGTGAGTAAGTCATTGTGGTTAACGCTATCTTGACCATCATCGATACTAGACACTAAACCAATATTTGAACCAGTGCGGTTTAACCCTAAATTATCTGTGTGTCTTGAGGCGTCTAAGCCAACCCAAATCATGCCGTGCTGACAAGCTAGAGTGAAAAAGCTAAGCAGGGTTTGTTGTTGCTCTCCGTTAAGACTGCCTCCAGTTGTGAAGCCAGCAGCGAGTTTATTTCGCCATAATTTCTTGCAGTAGTTGTCACTGCTCGCATCCATAAAGCTTTTAAACTGAGCGGCAGGTGAACCCATGTAGGTAGGAGCGCCAAAAACGATCGCATCACAACTGTCTAGGAGTTTGAGCTTCTCGTCATTGTCATATCGGCCTTCAATGATCTCCGAGGGCAGTACTTCGATGAGTAGGGCTGAGTCAGGTAGCTGAGTGTTTGCGCCCTCAGCGAGCAGTTCGGCGACCTGCTTAGTTGCGCCGCATTTAGAGAAGAAAACAATTCCAATTTTATTACCGCTCATCCTAGAACCCTCATCGTTAGTAAATGAATATCTTTATAAAGTTATTTG
>NZ_MCYD01000651.1:0-5246 GCF_002876325.1 Vibrio sp. 10N.261.52.A1 | reverse complement strand
CATCCAGTTTCGCTGCTTTGATCAACTCATCTGGAATCGAGATGTAGAAGTTACGGAAGAACAGCGTCGTAAACGCCATGCCGTAGATAACATGCACAAGTACCAGTCCAATTGTTGTGTTTGCTAAACCCATCTTGCCCAGCACTGTAGCCATAGGTAACAACACCACTTGGAATGGAATGAAACAACCGAATAGCAGCAAACTAAAGAACAGGTTTGAACCACGGAACTGCCACTTAGTGACAACATAGCCATTGAATGCGCCTAGTAGTGTTGAGATAGCGACCGCAGGAATCACTATTTGGAACGAGTTCCAGAAATAGCCTTTCACCCCTTCACACTTCACGCCAGTACACGCGCTGTCCCACGCTTTATACCAAGCATCGAACACCCACTCTTTGGGTAAACTCATCAAGTTACCTGCCTTAATATCCGGCAAGGTTTTAAATGAGGTCAGTACCATTACGAACAACGGCATCAGATAAACCAAGCAGAAGAAAAGCAGCGCCGAATAGATAAACATTCGAGCAAAGTTGATGTTGTTCATCATGACTTTTTCTCCCTAAGCTCTGAGTAAAGATAAGGCACCAGAATCGCTAGAATACCGGCTAGCATCATCATCGCACTGGCAGCACCTAGGCCAATTTGTCCGCGTGTAAACGAGTGTGCATACATGAATAGCGCAGGAAGATCCGATGAGTAACCCGGGCCACCCGCCGTCATAGCTGTTACAAGGTCGAAGCTCTTAATCGCAATGTGAGAAGTAATGATCACCGCACTGAAAACGACAGGGCGCAAGCAAGGTAAAATGATTTTGAGATAGATAGTGGGTAAGCTTGCCCCATCAATTTGAGCCGCTTTAATGATCGAAGAATCGATACCACGCAGGCCAGCTAAGAACATTGCCATCACAAAGCCTGACGACTGCCAAAGCGCGGCAATCACCAGGGTGTAGACCGCCATTTCAGAGTCGACCAGCCAATCAAATTTAAAGTCGGTAAAGCCCCAATCTTGCATCAGCTTTTCAATACCTAGGCCTGGATTCAGAATCCACTTCCAAGCGGTACCCGTCACGATGAATGACAGCGCCATTGGGTAAAGGTAGATGGTACGAATCGCGCCTTCTTGACGAATGTTCTGGTCAAGCAAAATCGCCAAACCGATACCCAAGACGATAGCAATCACCATGAATAGGATCCCGAACACACCGATGTTGGTGATTGAGGTGATCCAGCGATCGTTCTCCATCAGCTTTTCATATTGAGTAAAGCCAACAAAATTGAAGCTCGGTAGAAATCGAGAATTAGTAAACGACAGCGCTGCCGTCCAGAATATGTAGCCGTAGATACATACCACGGTCACCAACGCGGTCGGTGCCAACACAATCTTAGGTAACCAATGTTGTAACCTGTCAGCAAAACTGGGCTTTGGTGCAGGCTGGCTCCTTGTCGGTTTTGGAGTCGACTCAGTCAAAACATGCTCCATAACTTTTCCTTGTTGCACAATTGAGCCAATGGCTTACCTCTCGGCACCACATCAGCATCACGCATATCAGAATTGAGGTGAAGAGCGGATAGGCTCCCTACGAACCTACCCACCCTGGGGGTTTGCTACTAGACCAAATGAGATTAGATAGCGGCTTTTACTGCTTTCGCTAACTTAGCTGCTGCCTCTTTAGGATCAGCATCTTTCTCATTGAAGAAGTTGGTCACAACGTCATAGATAGCGCCTTGAGCATAGCTTGTCGTTGCTAGGCCGTGAGCCATACTCGGTACAAGGTCGCCAGATTCCGCACTCGCTTTAAAGGTTGCCATTGAATCCAACGCACATTGGTCGAACTTAGACATGTCCATATCAAGACGTACTGGAATCGAGCCTTTGTTTAGGTTGAAGACCTCTTGGAAGTCTTTAGTAAGAATAGTTTTCGCAAGATCTTGTTGCGCTTTTTGATTCTCTTTATCGCCTAGCTCGAAGAAGGCAAAGCTATCGATATTGAAGGTAAATTGGCCGTCAGTGCCCGGAGCTGGTGCACAGATGTAGTCTTTACCTGGCACTTTACCTGCCGCTGTAAACTCGCCCTTCGCCCAGTCACCCATGATTTGCATTGCCGCTTCACCATTGATAACCATTGAGGTTGCTACGTTCCAGTCACGACCTGGAGAGTTGCTGTCGATGTAGTCACGCATCTTTTTGAACTTGGTGAACACTTCGACCATTTTATCGCCAGATAACACGTCCATATCTAGATCAACGAACGCTTTGTTGTAGTCTTCACTACCAAGTACATCAAGTGCCACGGCTTCGAAGACTGTCGCGTCTTGCCAAGGTTGACCACCGTGCGCCAGAGGGATGAAACCTGCTGCTTTGATCTTATCTGCAGCAGCAAAGAACTCATCTAATGTGGTTGGAACCGTCACACCCGACTTTTCGAGCACTTCTGGGTTTGCCCAAAGCCAGTTAACACGGTGAACGTTCACAGGAACCGCTACGTACTCGCCGTCCCATTTCATCACTTTGGTAACAACAGCGGGTAGTAAGTCATCCCACTTTTCTTGTTTCGCGGTTGCATCGAGAGACGTTAGAAAACCTAAACCACCCCACTCCTGAATATCATGACCTTTGATCTGCGCGGCAGATGGTGGATTACCAGATACTGCTCGTGTTTTTAAAACGGTCATCGCACTTTCACCGCCGCCACCAGCAACAGCGAAATCTTTCCAAGTATGACCTTGTTCTTCAATCATCTCTTTAAGTACTGCAGCGGATTTAGCTTCACCACCAGCAGTCCACCAGTGAAGCACTTCCACTTCACCAGCTTGAGAAAATGTTGAGGTAGCAAGAAGAGATAGAGTAAGTAGGGTTTTATTGATTTTCATTATAATCTTCCATGTTTAGCGGGCTCGTCGCCCGGTTCAATAAAGAGTCTACTTATTCTGATTTATAAGATTGAAACAAAAGGTAAGTTCAATGTAACACAATTGTTACATTAAACTTCTAGGCCGCGTGGGATATAGACTTTGGCTTCTAAGCTGCCTTGAGGGGAGTTACGAATAATGAGATCTCCGCCGTGTCCGTGTAGGATATTTCGACAGATTCCGAGCCCTAAACCGTGTCCTTGGTCGTCGGTCGCAAGCCTAAAGTAAGGTTCAAACACCAACTCAAGTTTATCTTCTGGGATTCCTTTGCCGCGGTCCTGAATCGTCACGATCACCCATACAGAATCGCTACTGATATCAACTTTAGCGGATGTGCCGTATTTCACAGCATTGTCGATAAGGTTGGTCAGCACACGTTTGATCGCTAATGGTTTGGCGACTAAAGGCTCAACCACGATGGGTTCAAACTCCACTAAAGTTTGATGCTGGTTATGTGATTCTATAACCGAAGAAACCATGTCATTAAGATCGATAATGGCGTTGTTTTCATGAAGGTCTGTGTCTCTTACTGCTTGCAGAGCACCTTTGACCATCATCTCTAGCTCATCTAAATCCTTGTTGAACTTATCTTTCTTAACTTCGCTTTCCAACAATTCAGCTCTTAGCCTAAGCCGAGTGATCGGTGTTTTTAAATCATGAGAAATAGCAGAGAAAAGGTGTTCTCTATCGGCCACATAGCGACGAATGCGCTGCTGCATGCGATTAAATGCTCGAGTCGCGGTGACTAGCTCAGTCGCCCCCTCCTCGTTAAGTGGCGGCTGCTGAATATCCATACTCATCTCATTAGCGGCCCTAGCGAGCTTTTTAAGCGGGCGCACTTGGCGGCGAATCATTAAGTAGGTCAACACAAGCAGAATCAACGTTGAAGAGAGTAAGAAGATCACCTGCTCACGACCGAGAATGGTGTCATCGAGTTTTACATAGGGTGCAGGCAACAGTGCTGCAATGTAAACCCATTCATGGCTGGCTAACTCAATCTGAACAACCAGAATCGGCGGATTGAGAGGCTCTAAGGTTAAGGTATGATGCGCCCACGATCGCGGGAGATCGCTCAAGTAGATGTCATTTTTAAGCAAACGAAGATGTTCTGGGCGAGAGAAATCAACGCGTACCGACTCCACCTTGTTGAGCTTGCTACTCAAGACACTCTCTATCGCTTCAATCGATGCGGTTTTTAAGCGGGTATCGGGGATCGGTTCAACAATCATAGCCTCTTTATTGAAAGAGACGAAGAAGCGTGTCCCACCCATGTTTCGAATTTGGTCTAACACGATATGGCGATATTTGACGGGCAGAGACTGGAAGAAAGTCACTGTTGAAGCAAACATGTTCGCCATGCTCGATGAAGCGGAGCGAATACCCTCTAGTTCTTTTTGTTTGGATTCGCCATACCAAATCGAGGTTGCAATACCCTGAGCGATGACGACGGCTAGCAAGGTCAAAAGCAAGGTTCTAGCAACTAACGAGTTTGGCTTTAAACTTCTCAACCACTTCATACGGACTTCTTACTCAGTGCTCATAATGCACAGGTACAGCCAAGATATAGCCGTTACCACGCATGGTTTTGATGTAGTGCGGGTATTTAGCGCTATCTCCTAACCTGCTTCTCAAACGGCTTAACTGAACATCAATGCCACGCTCAAAAGGCAGTGCTTCACGCCCTCTGGTCGCAAAAGAGATGGTATCTCGGTCTAGTACTTCGTTTGGACGAGTTAGGAACAGCATTAACAGTGAAAAATCACTGCCCGACAAATCCATCTCTTCAGCGCTTTCGTTGTGTGAAATTCTATGAGCGAGTGTATCAAGCGTCCAATCACCAAAGATGATCTGTTTAGGCAATGCATCACTAGGCTTGTCCTCCGTCACTTGAACACGTCGCAACAAGGCTTTAATTCGTGCCATTAATTGGCGGGGACTAAACGGCTTAGCGATATAGTCATCGGCACCAATTTCCAAGCCAATGATCTGATCGGTTTCATCCGACACTGCAGTCAGCATAATGATGGGCACATTGGAGTTTCTACGGACGCGCTGACACAGGGTAAAACCATCATCACCGGGAAGCATCACGTCAAGAAGTATCAGGTCAGGGTAACCTTGGCTCTTTAGGTGAGTTTCTAGTTCAACCCCATCTCCAACCGAAGAGACGTCGAAACCCGATTTTGTAAGGTACTCTTCCAGCAACTCGCGGATTTCTTGATCATCATCCACCACGAGAATTCGAGTATTTGTTGGCATCGCCCAAACCTATAAAATTTACAACTTATTTACATAGTGTATAGGCAGGTCGAGTATTTGATTATTGATATG
>NZ_MCYD01000650.1:0-1140 GCF_002876325.1 Vibrio sp. 10N.261.52.A1 | reverse complement strand
CTTCTTCCTGTCATCATCTTAAACATGTGAATAAATGATGATGGGGAATCATAACCTAGCTCAGAGGAAATCCCGCTAACACTTTTACCCTTTAGCATTTCGTCAATAGCGACATGAACGACGAGCTGACTTTTCCATTGTCGATAACTCAAGTTAGTGTCAATACGTATAATTCTTGACAATGTGCTTTCTGAAACGTTTGAAAGCAATGCAAACTCACGCTTTTCCATACTACATATTGACTTAACCCCTACGGAAGATATGCATTGAAGCACGCGTCTATCATGCGGCATAGGAGCGCTAGTAAACAGCCGCTTAGCGCTTTTCAGACGGTGAAAAACCAAATCAGCGAGTAACTTTTGGCCAGCCTCATCATTACTTTTTGGTGTTCTTTCCATCTCAATTAACAGCGATTTTAAAAACGGATTGATCTCCACAAGCCGAACTTTGACTGGGCAAAAATCAAAGATCTCTGAAGGCATGTAAAGACTAACAAGTTCTACGTTACTCAACATTCCCACCGAATGTTTAACGCCAGCCGGAATCAATACTCCCTGCTGAGGAGACACAAGCATCCTCTCCTTGGAACTGTCTAAATACAAAAACAACGCACCCTCTTTCGCATAAAGCAACTGAACCCATGCATGGCTGTGTGCCTGAACATTTACCCCTTTGGGAATTGAACGCACGACAACTTTGCATTCGCTGCATAAGTTTTCAAATGACTCTTTCGAAGGTGGATAGGTTGAAATCATTATTGATAAATATTCTCTATTCATTGACACATTTTCGATACCGCCTCCATTAGTTACTCCACTAATCTAGGCGCTACCAGAACCGAACTCGCATTACATTACCATATAAAACAATAAGATAACCAATCATCCTAGTCACATTGACTCCTATCTTATTTGGAAAAAACATCTAAATTGGAGTGGTTCCGGGCTCTTTATCACTCAAACAAAAAACCGTTTAAAGGAAAATATTGTGAGTACACATACCTCAAAAACAAAAATCACAACCGCTAAGATAAAAAGCATGAAAGGAAAAGGGCGAATAGTGTCACTTACTGCCTATACAAAAAACATAACGCAACTAATGGATCCTTATGTCGATCTCATTATTGTTGGTGACTCGCTA
>NZ_MCYD01000649.1:0-2913 GCF_002876325.1 Vibrio sp. 10N.261.52.A1 | reverse complement strand
GGGGTCAGTTCACTCTCGACTGGGGCTTTAATCTTTTCCCGATAGATAAGTATCGTGCTAGCGAAAACTTATCTCATAACTAACGTCTTACTTATGCGTTAGCTTTTTCTTTTTTAGCTTTTGGCGCTGCTTTCGCTTCAGCTGGTTTTTGGTCAGCTTTCTTAAGGATAACTGTAGTACCTTCGAAAGTTTCACCTTCAACAAATGCTTTACCGTAGTAAGACGCTAGTAGCACTTCTTTCAGCTCAGTGATTAGTGGGTAACGTGGGTTAGCACCTGTACACTGGTCATCGAACGCTTCTACAGCTAGCTCTTCTAGCTTAGCGATGAAGTCTGCTTCAGATACACCTGCCGCTTGGATAGACGTTGGGATATCTAGGTTCAGTTTCAACTCTTCTAGCCATGCTAGTAGACGTTCAATCTTCTGAGCAGTACGGTCACCTTCTTGGCTTAGGCCTAGGTGGTCAGCTACTTCAGCGTAACGACGGCGTGCTTGTGGGCGGTCGTATTGAGAGAACGCAGTTTGCTTAGTTGGGTTATCGTTCGCGTTGTAACGTACAACGTTAGAGATTAGTAGTGCGTTCGCCAAACCGTGTGGTAGGTGGAACTCAGCACCAATCTTGTGCGCCATAGAGTGACAAACACCTAGGAATGCGTTCGCGAATGCTACACCAGCGATAGTTGCTGCGTTGTGTACTTTCTCACGAGCGATTGGGTCGTTTGCACCGTTCGCGTAGCTTGAAGGTAGGTACTCTTTAAGCATCTTAAGTGCTTGTAGAGCTTGACCGTCTGAGTACTCGTTCGCAAGAACAGATACGTAAGCTTCTAGAGCGTGAGTTACTGCATCGTAACCACCGAATGCTGTTAGAGACTTAGGCATGTTCATTACAAGGTTAGCATCAACGATAGCCATGTTTGGCGTGATTTCGTAGTCAGCTAGTGGGTACTTAGCACCAGTCTTGTCGTCTGTAACAACCGCGAATGGCGTAACTTCTGAACCAGTACCTGAAGTTGTAGTAATACATACAAGCTCAGCTTTCTTACCCATTTTAGGGAACTTGTAGATACGTTTACGGATATCCATAAAGCGCATTGCTAGTTCTTCGAAGTGAGTTTCTGGGTGCTCGTACATAACCCACATGATCTTCGCAGCATCCATTGGTGAACCACCACCTAGAGCTAGGATTACGTCAGGTTGGAAGCTCTTCATTGCTTCAGCGCCTTTCTCAACAACAGATAGTGTTGGATCTGCTTCTACGTCGAAGAAAGTTTGAACTTCAATGCCTTGTGCTTTAAGCAGGCTAACTACGTCATCAGCG
The DNA here is from genome assembly GCF_002876325.1 of Vibrio sp. 10N.261.52.A1. Taxonomy (NCBI): domain Bacteria; kingdom Pseudomonadati; phylum Pseudomonadota; class Gammaproteobacteria; order Vibrionales; family Vibrionaceae; genus Vibrio; species Vibrio sp. 10N.261.52.A1. The sequence goes on along the minus strand of NZ_MCYD01000649.1, from coordinate 1,594 downwards.
TAACCGTTGTTGAATAGGAAACGGTCAGTTACTAGGAATGCGCGTTTCTTACCTTCTAGGTCGCTCATTGCGATTGGAAGGCTACCACGACGGAAGTAGATAGACTTAGGTAGTTTGTGCCACAACATGTTTTCAGCTCGCTTCGCTACAGTTTTCTTGTTGATAAGGTGCTTAGGACCTACGTTCTCAGAGATAGAGTTACCACCCCATGAACCACAACCTAGAGTTAGAGAAGGTGCAACGTTGAAGTTGTACAGGTCACCGATACCACCGTGAGTAGTCGGGATGTTAATTAGGATACGAGCAGTCTTCATCTTGTCACCGAAGTAACGGATGCGGTCTGCGTTTGTATCTTGGTTAGTGTAAAGGCCAGATGTGTGACCGATACCACCGATTTCAACCATAGTTACCGCTTGAGCAACAGCGTCTTCGAAGTCGTCTGCACGGAATAGACCTAGAGTTGGAGACAGTTTCTCGTGAGCGAACTCGTCATCGTAAGAAACTTTACCAAGACCTTCACCTACAAGTACTTTTGTATCAGCAGGAACTTTAACACCAGCCATTTCAGCGATTGCTGGAGCAGGTTGACCTACGATTTTAGCGTTTAGGTTACCGTCGATAAGAAGTACTTTACGTACTTTATCAGCGTCAGCTTTAGATAGAACGTGAGCTTTGTGAGAAGCGAAACGCTCTTTAACTTCTTCATATACATCGCTAACAACGATTGCAGCTTGCTCAGAAGCACATACAACGCCGTTATCGAATGTTTTAGACATTAGGATAGACGCTACAGCACGTTTGATGTCAGCTGTTTCATCGATAACGACAGGAACGTTACCAGCACCAACACCGATAGCAGGCTTACCAGAAGAGTATGCTGCTTTAACCATGCCTGGACCACCAGTAGCAAGGATAAGTGCGATACCGTCGTGCTTCATAAGCGCGTTAGAAAGCTCTACAGATGGTTGGTCGATCCAACCAATGATGTCTTTTGGAGCCCCCGCTGCAACCGCTGCGTCTAGTACAAGTTTCGCTGCGTCGTTAGTTGAGTTCTTTGCACGTGGGTGTGGCGAGAAGATGATGCCGTTACGTGTTTTAAGAGAGATTAGAGATTTGAAGATTGCTGTAGAAGTTGGGTTCGTTGTTGGAACGATACCACAGATGATACCTACAGGCTCAGCGATAGTCATTGTGCCTAGGTTGTCATCTTCTTCTAAGATGCCACATGTTTTTTCGTCTTTGTATTTGTTGTAGATAAATTCAGATGCAAAGTGGTTTTTGATAACCTTATCTTCAACAATACCCATTCCAGATTCAGCTACTGCTTGTTGTGCAAGTGGAATACGAGCGTGGTTAGCAGCAAGAGAAGCTGCACGGAAGATTGCGTCTACTTTCTCTTGAGAGAATGTTGCAAACTCTTCTTGTGCTGCTTTGACGCGAGCTACTAGAGCATCAAGTTCCGCTAAGTTAGTTACAGGCATGGTGGATCTCCTAAAATAATAAATATTAAAAACTTTTTATTAAACTCGCTGCTTGCCGTTAACCTTAAACACCAGCGTTCTTAGTAAATTGCTTTCAGGGCTGAGTATATTAT
>NZ_MCYD01000648.1:1696-7876 GCF_002876325.1 Vibrio sp. 10N.261.52.A1 | reverse complement strand
TTTACGGGGTCACTTCATTAAGCAGGCTTTTTAGTCTGTGACGTACTCATCTGTCTTAACGAGAATTAGGTTCGTTCAGCCAGATACGCTTCGTAATCTGGAATCTCGATAACAACTTCTTCTTCAAGTAGTGAAGAGTTGAAAAGGAAGTTCGCAGTAGCGCGGTTGGTTGCTACAGGAATGTTCCAAACACTCGCGATACGCAGTAGTGCTTTTACATCAGGGTCGTGCGGTACGGCATTGAGTGGATCCCAGAAGAAGATCAGCATGTCGATCTTGCCTTCTGAAATTAGAGCGCCAAGTTGTTGGTCGCCACCCATTGGGCCACTGATCATGCTCTTGATTGCTAAACCTGTTTCTTTGCTTAGCAGAGAACCCGTTGTACCCGTCGCATAAAGGAAGTGGCTTTGTAGCTTCTCTTTATTCTCTTTTACCCATCTTAGAAGCTCAGGTTTGAAGTGGTCATGAGCGACTAGAGCGATATGTTTATGCGTTGGCATAGTACGCGTTGTTTTTTGCATGAATGTTCCCTAAATTATTGTTCGTATTTTTATAGTTATTGAGTGCTTGGTTCAATATAACACTATGGATTCACACTGAATACCGGCCGAAACTCAGAAGGTGACAATGAATCGGCAATAATTTGATCTTTGAGTGTTGCAGGGGTCAGAGCTTCAATTTTTGGTGCGCTGTGCATCTCGTAAGGTTGGTCTCGTAAATAACTCACCGCTTGTTTCACCGACAAGCGACCCTGTTCCACCATTTTGTCTGTTGGTGCAAAAAGTACCTTGTTTCGCAGTAAACCTCGGTAAGTCCCGTGACTTAGGTAGCTAGAAATCAGCCCAATCTCATCGGTTTTGTCTGCCGCTCTTAGCTCGCTGATTGCAGCCTCAACCGCGACGGCACTGCCGACAATGTATTTTACGTGAGCTTGTTCTATTACTTGTTGTACAAGATTGCGTTGTAGCTCTTTGTCGTTGTCAGCCCAATAGCTCACATCGATTTTTACATCGCTATCTTTAATCGCGTCATAGAATCCTAACGCCACAGGTTTGGTGCCGCCACTCGCTTGAGGGCCAAGCAAGAGTGCAATGGGCGTTTCGCCTGAACCTTTAGGATGAAGCTTGGCAAGGTATTCACCTACTTGAAAGCCCATCTTATACCAATCAACACCAACCGTGCCTTTCAAGACTTTTTGCTGCTCCTTACTTAGTGTTAACTCATTCACGGTCGCAAACACAGGTGTCGATCCAACCCAGTCGGTGAGGTTATCGTGATAGGCGTCTGGTGATACTGTGCCTAAAATAATGGCATCGGCACCCCATTGAGTGCAAAGCACGAGTTGCGAGGCTTGCTTGCCGATATTTGGGTAGCCGCCAGCTTCTAGCACTCGTAGCTCAACCTGCAATTTTTCGGCTTCGGAAATCATGCCGTAATTCACAGATAACCAATAGGAATCCTTGAGATGTGGGTAGATGGCGCAGATCTTCTCTTTTTGTGACGTCGCAGTCGCCGGTTTGATAGGGCTTAATAGCTCATCAGCACTAGCGGAAGAGGCGGCTAACGCAAGTAAATATAAAAGAAGTTTTGACGCGAAGGATTTAGTGCGCATGAATTGCCGTTTTATTGGTTTTAGATAAGAAACACTGCAAAATATAGCGTATTCTGCAGGGGTAAAGAAGAACGTTTTAAGGTTTAGGTTTTATGTTGTTAGCTTCAGCAAGTATTGGACGCAAGCTACTGGCCTCATTTTTAGTGATGGCGATGCTCGTTCTTTTGTCTGCATTGATCGGGGTATCTGGATTTAGCTTTGTTGCAAAAACAGAGAGAAACGTTGTTGATTCAGCGCTACCAGCGATGATTGAAGCTCGTCAGGTTTCTGAGTTGAGCAATCGCATTATTTCGTCTGTACAAACCCTCTCTAATGCGAGAAATGAAGCTGAGCGTAAAGAGGCTGGCACACTGCTGTTCGACCAACTCGAAGCTCTGTTACAACACATCAAAGATTTGGGTGTCGATAGCTTTGATTCAGAACTGCTGCATAAACTAGAAAACAATGTGCAGAGCGTAATCAACACGCTAGCAGAACTAGGTGTTTCAGTAGAACGTAAACTCTGGCTAACCAAAGAGCTGACGTCTCGCGTTGAAGAGATGCGCTTATTAGCTGAAGAGCTAGAACAGCTGACTCGAACTCAAGTGCTGAATACCGCAACCATAGCCGTTGCCAACGTTACCCATATCTATGACCTGCTAGAGACCAAAGAAACCGATAAAGCCTACCAAGCCCTAGATGCGCTGGTGGAAGTCGACCTTGACCTCTCAGAGCGCCTACACGAATTGCATCTTCTAGCGTTCAAAATGCTCAACCAGATTGAGGAAACTCAAACGGTAACCAATGTTGAGCGTATCCATCAAATCCAAACTGAGTTTGAATCTAATCTTAGGATCATGGTTCGCCGCGTGAAAGCGGTAGAGGATCCAACACGTTCAGAGCAAATGTCTCAGCTTCTCCATGAATTACAAAAGCGCCAAGTGGTGTTTGATATCTCTTTGGAACAGTATGAGAACACCAAAAAATCTGAGCTGTTGATGCAGAACACATTAAAGCTATTCTCAGAGCTGAACACGACGGTAAACCAACTGATCGACGACTCCAACTTGAGCACAAAAAAGGCGGTAGATGAACTGACTTCTACGTTAAGCCTCGCGCAATGGTCGCTGTCGGTGATCTCTATTATTGGTTTGGTGATAGTGGCGTTTATTGTGTGGCGCGTGGTGTATGTGTCGGTCGTGAAACGCCTTGCTGAATACTCTGCTGCCTTGATGTCTATTGCTCAAGGGCGTCTCAATATCGATATCTCGGTAAAAGGTAACGATGAGCTTGCCCACATGGGTGAAGCGATCATCACAGCAAGAAACACTGCGCAGGCGCTACAAGTGGTGGCTGTGGGTGAGGCTAAAGCGAAACGAGAGCTAGAGGAACACAAAGAGCACCTTGAAGAGCTGATCACAGAGCGAACTTACCAGCTTCAACAAACCAACGAAAAGCTGAACGTCGAGGTGACGAATCACGCCAAAGCGCGAAGTGCCGCCGAGCAAGCGAGCCGTGCTAAGTCTGCTTTCTTGGCGACCATGAGTCATGAAATCAGAACACCGATGAATGGGGTATTGGGTACGGCCCGTTTGCTAAAAGATACCGGGCTGAACTCTCTGCAATCTGGCTATGCTGACATCATTAACCGCAGCGGTAAGAACTTATTAGCCATCCTCAACGATGTATTGGACTACTCTAAAATTGAAGCTGGGCACCTTGAGATAAGGATTGCGTCTTTCGACTTGCATCAAATGGTTCAAGACACCTATCAATTGATGGAAGGGCGAGCAGCCGAGAAGAAGCTTGGCTTTAGCTACCATATTGAAAGCGATGTACAGCGCTACTGGCGTGGTGACGTCACCCGTATTAGCCAGATATTGAATAACCTGGTTGGTAACGCAATCAAGTTTACCGATAAAGGTGATGTCGACATCTTCATCAGCTTAGATCTCGAAGATGAAAACCGCGTCATGTTTGAAGTGTCCGATACGGGCGTTGGGATACATGAAAGCGAACAAAAGTACTTGTTTGATGCGTTTAGCCAAACCAACAGTGGTCGAAACACAACGGGTGGCACTGGGCTAGGTCTGGCGATCAGTAAACGCATCATGTTGGCAATGAACGGTGATATTGGCGTTCATTCAGAAGAGGGGGAAGGCAGTCAATTTTGGTTCTCTTTACCGCTTCAAGCTGGTGAAAAAATCGAAACTAAAGCTGCAGTGGTTGAAACCTGTATCCGCGCTAAAGTGCTGTTGATTGAAGACAACCCAGTGAACTGCATTGTTGCCGAAGGCTTCTTAAACAACCTAGGGCATGAGGTCGAGATTGCCAAAACCGGACAAGAAGCTCGTCAGATATACAGTGAACAGGTCTTTGATATTGCACTTGTTGATATCAACCTCCCGGACTGCGATGGCGTTGAGCTTATTCAGCAGCTTAAAGAGATCGAGGTTCAAGCATCTGCTTTAGACTGTTTACCAGAGAGCACTGCACAGTATGCGCCTCCTATGGTGGCGGTATCGGCTCATGTGTTTAATGAAGAAGTAGAAAGTTATTTGGCGTCTGGCTTTGATGGCTTCTTACCAAAACCTTTGGAGAAAGAAGCGCTTGCAAGGCTGATAGTGACTCAGCTAGATGGCAAGACCTTGCTATTGCCACAGCCTGATCCTAATGATTCGACCTGCCAAAGAAACCAAGATAGTTTTTGTGAAAAGCGTATTGAGAACGACCTAGTAGTCGAAAGCAAAGTTAAACAGCCAGACCAAGAGGAAAGTCCTGTGACCATTTCTGATAGCAAACTGATAATTGATAGCAAAGTAATAGAAGGCGACTTGTCTATTCTTGGTTTGGACAAGATGAAGCAGATTGTCGGGCTATTTGAACAAAGCAGCCTTGAAACGTTAAAAGAAATGGCTGACGCCAATGATGCGGAGAACGCCCGTGAGGTGAAATCGCTCGCTCATAAGCTCAAAGGGTCGGCAGGCAGCTTAGGACTATTAGCCCTGTTTGAATTGTGTAAGAACATTGAGATAAGCAGTGAGCCATTAACGCAATACAAGAACAGCTCTGAAGAATTAACGGGGCTCGTTAAAGACTCTCTAGCGGCGTTGCAACAACATGTCTGATATAGAATGTTCTCTGCCACATAGTGAGCTTCTCTGGCTAAGCTGAGCTCTGTCTAACTGAGCATCCAGAAACAAAAAAATCCTCTGCCAAGACAGAGGATTTTTGTTTTCAAAGCGATGCTTCAGACTAACGGTTTTCGAAGCGGTTGTAGTCCAACAGGCCAAACTCAATCGGTTGGTCTTGTTGGTACCAACGATGTACTCGGTCACTGAATGGCCAGAACTCGTTAGAGCTGCGTCGGATAGCAAACTTATCGAGTAGCGCTACGTAATCTTCTTCAGTCTGTAAGTTTTGTAGAGACTTCACGAGAGTTGGAATTTCCTTCTCTGTCAGTGATAGGTAAGCGGCTGGATAGCTGCCTACAATACCTCGGACGAGCGTTAAGTCGTCATTAGCGTAATCTCGGTTACCTTCTTCGTTAAACAGGCTAGAAATGTTGCTATGAGCGTTGTTGTGAATCATGGTGAACAGTTGTTCTTCACCGTTTTCTCCCTCAATCATGATCATCACGAGTTGAGGCACATGGCGTAGGCCTTCACCTTTCACCAAGCTTACCTGTTTAAGCAGTGCTTCATTTTTACGGCTAAAGCCAGTATCGACGATCTCATAACGGTCATTGAGTATCGGGCTCAGCTTATCTTTCAGCTTATCGAGCAGCTCGCGTTTTGGATCGGCCGTTTTGTACACCACGCTAGTTGGCTGATCAAAAGGTGCGATATTACGTTGCAAGAAATCGCTCAATTGTACGCTTTGATTTTGGTACCAGCTTGAGTGCTCAAGGTGTCGTACATCTTTTGGTAATAGTGTTAAGAAGTTACTTTCACCTTCAAGACGTAAGAAGTCCATAAACATACGAGTGATAAGCTGGTGGCCAAAGTTTCCGTAAACATCGAAGCCAGCTACAAGTAAGTAATGAATTCTCTCTAAAAGTGCATAATCCAGAATCCACGCCGTTTTAGGTTGAGGCCCCACTAAGCCCTGCACGACCGATGCACTGTCAAAGTGACGGAAAACAGTGAGGGCAGCGTTCGGGTTAGTCCCATTGCCATCCCAGATAACGTCTGTCGTTAAGTTCTCGCCATTCTTAAACCATTTATTAGCAAAGTCTGATTTCCCTTCTAGGTAGCGTGCTTGCTGTTTTGAATATCTAACCCAGTTAGTTGCAGGAACCGTGTTACTTTCAAGCTCACTTGGAAGCTTAAGGTTGTCACGTTGGCTCGCATAAAAGGCATTGATCTCTGGAAGATCGGCTTTGTCTGGGTCGATAAAGAATACCCAGAATCTGTCGTTAATCACGTTCAATGCTAACTGACCACGACATACTGGGCCTTTGATGTAAGCCATGATGGTGTTCTGAGCGTTGTCGAGCATAAACTTAAAGCGAGAGTTTACTGGTAAGGCTTCAAATGAGGTCATCGGGTTCGCGGCAACATCAATATCGTAACTTGGCAGCTTATCTA
>NZ_MCYD01000648.1:0-1051 GCF_002876325.1 Vibrio sp. 10N.261.52.A1 | reverse complement strand
GTAATCGGCATCAACGAACCAAGTGTTCCAGTTTTGCAGGCGTTCTTCATTGAGGGCGAAAGGCATGTGTGTCTTGTCGACAATTGTGCCTTGCTCAGGGATAAGGCGGTAGTACACGCGTGGGACTTTTGGATCATCATAAGGACGACGAGTGGTGATACGCTTAACCGGTTCGCCAGGAGGTGTTGCTGAGCGAACAATAGAGAAAAAGCGTGTTGGTTGTCCTAACTCAGAAAAGTAAACGTGCGACAAGAACAGGTGCTCATAGATATAACGTGCTGAAAGTTGGCTCTTTCTTGAGCTCTTGTTGAGGAACTTTTCGTAAGTATTAACCAGCTCTTGCTCAGCTTCACTTAGCGGAATATGTTCGTTCATCAAAGCGCCATTTTCTAGCCAGCTCATCAGAGTCGCGTATTCAGTCTTGTCTAAGTTAGGCATCCCATAAGGCATCCCCCACGTAGGGTAATCTCTCTCATATTGAGCGTACTCTTCGATAGTCGGACACTGCTGGTCACGATCGATTGAAAAGTCGAAGCCTTCTAGCTGCGTTTGCTCCGGAAGTGGATGATTCTCTTTCTGAATCAACATACGAGAGACAAGCCCAGCATCTAAGTTAGCGGTCGAGTTCTGCATACGTTCGTTGAGTACAGGGTGGAAATCAGCGTCGCGCCACTCTTGTGTGGTTAACGCATCTTCAAACAAGCGAGTGGGAGCCGATGCCGTTAAACGCGTACCTTGATAAACCAGTGCTTTACTTGCACCTCGGTCGATACCTTCCACAGAAGACATTTTTAGTTGGCAAGGAGCATCATAGCAGGCGTGACAAACCACACATCGGTTATCAATGATCGGTTTAACTTCGTTGAGAAAGTGTTGCGATTGAGCTGAAAGGATAGGAGTTTGGCGATCACGAACTTGTTGTTCGCCAAACAGCTCATCGAAGTTTAGACCCGCGTACACGGCACAACCTGAGAACACGCTGACAAGAGACAAAATGAAGAGTTTTTTCAAATTCATACGTACTTAGATATTTGGCATTTTTTCTAATTAT
>NZ_MCYD01000647.1:0-20151 GCF_002876325.1 Vibrio sp. 10N.261.52.A1 | reverse complement strand
TGGATATACTCACTCATGGTTTCAAAACGAACACCAACAGTCTTGCACCATTTTTTCCAAATATTGTCGATAACCACTTGGGTATCAACCAATGTTGCATCTACATCAAAAATAAACTTCTTACATTCAATCATGAACTCTAAAACCTATGAAAAACACTTTGATACAGTATTGATATGAGCAGATAACACACATTAAGACGCCATGACTTTAATACCAAACAGCATAAACAAGCCACCGGTTACATAATCCATGACACTTGAGATACGTGCATAAACACTTTTCGCAGCTCGATGTGAAAACGCTGTCGCCAGAAACATATGCCAGCATAAGGTAATACCAGACATAGTCAGCATAATGGCGATAGCCATCGGGATAGTAATATTTTCAGGCATAGAGACACTAAACAAACTCACGACAAAGAACCCCGTTTTAGGGTTTAAGATGCTAGTGATGAACGCAGACATAAAGACTTTTCTACTTGAAGGCAGCATCGCTTCGCTAGTATTCAAACCTTCATCTAGCTGTTTGGCTTTTCGTGTTGAAAGGATCTGGCGCATACCCAAATACAACAAATAACTGCCACCAACGATCTTCATCACGCTAAATAGTGCCGGGAAATGGGAGAACAAAATAACCAAGCCAGTGCATCCAAACAGTGACCATAGCAATATGGACGTACTGACACCAAAAGCAGAATATTTTGCTAGCTTTCGGTTGTAGTGCAGCGCTGTGTTGATCGTCAATAGTACATTCGCGCCGGGCGTTGCGACTGCTAGCATCCAAATCAACGCAACGTGAAGAAGAACCAATAAATATTCCATTCGTCTCTACTCAATTCAATCAAGCTTTAGTAATGATATCGCACGCATTCACGGTTTTACGTCGCTTGATTCACAAAGTTAATGCGCTTGAACGTGGTGTGATGAGTGTCTTTCAACTCAGCATTAGAGTCCACATTTAGAACTAAAAAATGCCAAGCCATAAGATTCAACCAATCAATTTAAGATCCTACTCTCGACACTTTACTAAGCCATAAAGTTCCAGTAGTTGCCTGCCATCACTAGGCATCCCTTCATAGGCACCAAACGCACTAGGGTAGTAGATAGGCAATGCTGTCATCACAAACTGAGCCAATGAAAAATAGACACCAAAATTAATGACGTAAGAAGCAATGTAAGGGAGTTGATTGCTATTAATAAAATACAACGATAGACACAGGAGTAATGAGGTAAGCGGCCCCATAACTAGAGACCATGCTTGTAAGGATTTACTGCCCTGTTTAGTTATTGAGGCAAAGCCAACATTCATTGAAAAGCTTGAAATTGACAGTGTGAGATTGCCAATTTGAACAACCTTGGCCTTTTCGCTATTCCCGAGGGCCACCTCGACTTTGTGACCCGCAATAAGCTGAGGGATTGCATGACCCAATTCATGCAATAAGGTGGCGATAGGCATCACAAACAAAAAGCCTATCGCTAATCCAATCAAACTATTCAATCTCAATCTCCCTATTTAGATCGATAGCCACTGATAGAAAGAGGTAAATGGTTGGTAGAAAACCTACTGCCGCTTATATTGTGTTGGACAATAACCTCTCGACACTTCAGAGCTACGAAGTTTTACATGTTTTGTCGCACGACCTGCAACGCGAGCACGCCACAACTTGAAGCTACCTGGCTTCATATGGCTACGCATAAAACGAATCACCTGTGATTCATTTAAACCAAATTGGTGTTCTATTGCCTCAAATGGCGTTCGGTCTTCCCACGCCATTTCAATAATTCTTGATTCACTCTCTTTAGATAATTTCATTGTCTACTCATCCTTTAAAATTTGAGTAGAAGTACGCTCACTCTCACTTTTTAGATCAGGGTGTTACCACTGAATCGATAAGGAATCATCAAACAAAAAACAGATATTTGTCGTTATCCTCTCTCCAGCCACTCGCTACGGAGCACTCCATATTTCAACGAGTCATAATACTCGCCTTGGTAATATCGCACCTTTCTCAGCCTCGCCTCTTGCTGGAAACCTAGCTTCAAAGCGAGAGACATCATGCGCGGGTTACCTGACCAAGTAGTTAGCCCCACACGCTCAATCTGTTTGTTTTCGAAGAGGTAAGTAATCCAGAGCGGAAGTGCTAATGCTGCGATCCCCTTCCCCCAATATTCAGAGTTATAAATGACCACGCCAGCTTCGAGCCAACGTGTCTCTTCGCATTCCCAGTAGCAACTCACGGTTCCAACAGGTACACCGTCGACAACCACTAGCTGTAGGTCATCGCCCTCGAGCAGCCGTTTAAACGAATGCGCTTCAAAGCTTTCTAATGAAGGATGAGAATACGAAAAATAAGGCCCATTAAACTTAGTCCACTCATCGTTTGAGATAACCAAAGCATAAATGGCAGCTAATTCGCTAGGCATTGCTGGTCTTATCGTTATGTCCATTCGCTTTCCTTGTCCTGTTTTCAAACGCCATCGTACTGTTTGACGATTCTCGGTATTAGCTCGACTAATTTTTGTTGGAGTCTATTAGCTTTAAATGAGTATTTGCGAACTCTCTAAGCACTCTCGCATTATTGTGATGCGCGTTATCTCCACATTGCTGTCCGTTAACTCTAATTTCAGGACTAGAGTAGACAGGAATAATATCACGCTCATAAGACATCACAGTGCCTCTCTCTGCACATGTAACACCGAATGAATATGCAGGCGCTTTCGGGTACCTGCCAGCGATAAAATGTTCGATACTCGCGTAACCTTTTAACACCGTTTTATAGTCATGGTTAGCGCCGCTCAAATGACCAATTTCATGTTCCATTGTCGAGTCTGGGCAATTTATAGCCAAAGAGAAAAAACGAGAGGCCTTAGATGCGACACCACAATATCGAGACTTGAAAGCAGAATGATAATTTGAAAACACAACACCTGTAAAAACAGGACGACCGTCCTCTGTGATTTCTTCAATTGGATCTTCCATCGATAATTTGAGTAGCCTCTCTGCCGCACTCACATTTTGAAACCAAAGGCTATCGATAGCAGATGTATAAGTAATTTGGGTTACCTTTCTCCTCATAGGAATACATGAGTTTTTCAAAACTAGGTTGGAGTAATTTTCCCATGTGGCAACTTTACTGGCGATAAACGCCTTCGAGTATTCCAACAACATAGACTCGTCAATGTAAAGATGAACCTCGGTGTTCAACACTTCACCTTCAACACAACCAGGGAACTCAATAATGTCAGCATTAGTGTAAAGACTGAAACCAAGAAAGATGACACCCAAGGCTACTGGCATTTGCTTCATATCGTTTTTAATAAGTCTTGCCTTTCCAAAAGTAAAAAGCTCGCCAATGATGACGAGCCTTGTTTAGGGGTGAACCATGCTAACTACGGGGTCGCAGTTAGCTTACAACTTGTTCTCGCAAATTCACTTCGACACTCTTTAAGATCTTAAACTCTTCACGAGTACAGCCTCGAGCTACAGATACCCAGTGATCACCAGTTTCGTCTGACCCTTTAAACTCTGCACGAAGCTCGTATTTTCGCCACGAAACAAAAGCCAAAATAAGGGTCAGAGCGAGCATAGGTAACCCAAACTGAGGTACGAACGCCCAAGTTGCTGCAGATAGCATCAAGGCCAATGAAATGACATTGATTGCGTTTTCTTTGATGCCCAGCTGTCGGATTTCTAGCTGTTTGATTTTACGTAAGCTGTAAACATCCTTCTTCACTCGAAGTTCATCAGAGCTCACTAGAAAGTCAGATGCTTTGTATGGTCTACGCAGCCTCAATAAATTCGCTAACCTATTGCGTGTTTGGTTCTTATTCATCGCCTTTCTCCATGTTATTAAAGGTTAGTAAAAACTAATATAATCATGAAGTTATCGGTGAACGCTTAATTTATAAATCAAGAGAATATAAAAAGCAAGGATATGAAATTAATAACATTTATAACAACACCAACAAAACATTCAAAATATGAATTAATAAATTTGAACTCTAGTTGCTGTTTGCACCGTGCGGAAGGTATTCATCAATTGATTCTTTCCGCTACTCATAATGAATGCTTCCATTAACCAACATGCTTCATCTGTACTTTGTAACCAGTTATTTCAATTCATTTTGAACAAGAGAGTAGTCTGCTTAGAGTTTGCTGAAGCCACATCACATAAAGTGCTCACTGACATAGAATTCATCCAAATAGAAGCACGCAGGTATCAGCAATTTGAATGGTTCAATCATTCATCTACTCATATCAGTGCAAGCTATTAATTAAGCAATTGATCTCATACTAGCAGAGCTGTATGGTTACTTTATACACACTGTTGCTTAATGGAGATGACGATGGACGAACTACTAACGCACGCTATGGAACAGAAACAACGCACGGTCGTAACAAGCTTATTTGCGAAAAATGGGTTTAAAATCGCCGCGACAGATTTTGATGATGTGACCTTTGAACGCGAAACCGTTTTGGTCAATGTTAGATTCGACGCATCTTCTAATGTTGAGTCAATTTCAGTGTCAAACCAAGGAATAAGAACAAGCGCGTAATTCAATAACAAGCAGGCAAAGATGTTCGACTATTGAAGATGGTAACCAAGTCTTACCCACAATAAAGCACAAACCTGAACTCGCCTCTCGTCTGCTTGTTGACCCCCTCCCCAAAAAACAAAGCAAATGACAAAACAATCAATAATTAGCAATCCTACGAGCTTGGCTTATATTTGTTAGTACCTTCGAACAAATAATCCAAGTGATAGCTATGTTCCTAACCCGGTTAATTTATGTCAGTACACTTTGTGAAAGTTGTGACGCTGAGGCTTTGAACGATATTCTCCAGATCTCGCACGACCGCAATAAACAAAGCCATTTAACAGGTCTTCTTAGCCACAACGACAAATATTTCCTCCAATGCATCGAAGGATCGAGAAGCGCCGTAAACCATACTTACAACCACATCCTAAATGACAAGCGCCATAAAAAGGTGATGATCCTGTATTTCAAAGAAATCGACTGTAGGCAATTTGGAGATTGGTCTATGGGAGATATTCCTCAATCAAGTTTGACCGAATTGGTGAATTTACAGTTTTCGACATCCAACCAATTCAATCCATATGAGATGTCTGGAGAAAGTGCCTATCAAATGCTTCTCGAGTTGAAGCAGAATTTGCCATCTGAATAGATTAGCGCTCCTTTTTGTCCAAATGGCACGCATCAAAAAGCCCCAACACATGGGGCTTTTTATCGTCATTTGAAAGGCTAGCTTTTAATCACTACCAAGCTTCTGTTCGCTTTCACTACGAAGAAACTCTTGCTCACTACCCGACAGTGTTTGTTGTTCAGCCGTAATATCCGATTCTTTAAACACGATAAACGCTCGGCGGTTCAACGCATCGGCTTTATCTGAACGCTCGTTTATCGCTGGCTGCAATTTGCCAAATGACTTCACTTCCCAGATAAACTGTTTAGGGTCGAGTTTGGTTTTGAGGTACTTCACCACGCTTTCTGCGCGGCGCTCCGCTAACTTCTCGTTGTAAGAGACCGAACCGGCTTGGTCAGTATGCCCTGCCACCATGATGTTGCCTTGTAAGCCACTCAATTGAGATGCAAAGTCATCTAACTGAGTTAAGTCCTCTGGTTTTAGCACTGACTTATCAAAATCAAAGTGTGGTGTGATCGCCATGTACACCTTACGCTCAGGTTTTGGAGGCTCACAGAAAGGCATCTCCTCGTACTTCTGCGCTTCTTCAAACACGATAAACGCACGGCGGTTCTCCGCTCGGTCTTTATCGGTTTTACCCAACAACAGAGGCTGAGTTTCACCAAGATGCTTTACTTCCCAATCGTAATTCTTAGGATCCAAATGCGTCTGAAGATAATCCGCCACTGACTTAGCGCGTCGCTGTGAAAGGCGCTCATTGTATTCCTGAGAACCTTTGTAATCGGTGTGCCCGACAATCGTGATACGCCCTTTTAAGCCTCTGATCTCTTGAACGAAGCTATCTAGGTTGATCTTGTCGAGGTCACGTAGCTTGTACTTATCAAAAGCAAAGTGCTCTGCAATCGCAATGTGCACTTCACGTTCAGGTGCTAAACATTCGCTAATCAAAAACTTAGACACGTCTAAGCCTGCAAACTTATCGCGATTTTCCTGACTCACATAGGTGTCGGTTGCACAGCCTGCAAGCAATAAAGCACTCAGTACACTGCTGACTAGACCAATTGTTATTTTCATCTTACTTTTTGTTTTCAATTTTTAAGTCTCTACTCTCACCCTCTTTGGGCTGGCTTAAATCTTACCGACTAAGTTAATGAACACGCCTGATGCGTCGTAATCATCATCGTTGGTTAAGTCGCTATCAAACGCAGAGAAGTTATAGCCAATGCCCATTTTTAGGTTCTCACCAATGTGCTTATTCACAGAGACCAACGCGCCGTGCTCTAACTCATCATTGAGTGTGTCTGTTTTCCAGTGATACTCACCCGTCACATCCCACTCTTTCATCACACGGTAAGAAGCACTAAGCGCGTATAAATCGATGTCGCTTTTAACGATCTCATTCGCGCCAGAAGCACGTTCAAAAGCTTGTTTTTTATCTTTGTGCGCATACTTAGTCCCGACATCCCAATGCTGATCAATTGAGTAGATCGCTTCCACCTCAATGATTTGGCTGGTTTCATCTTGATAATCCACATCGCGATCCAGTTGATCGAAGTCCGCAATGTAGGTGTAACGGCTAAGTAGGTTCAATCGATCGTTATAGATCGGACGATACGCTAGACCGCCTGTCGCTTCGGTAAATTGCGCCATGGTTTCGCCGGTGGTTTCACTCTCTGTGATTGAGTAGTTGTACTTACCAAAAAGCGTGTACTCTTCCGTTAATTGGTGCGTGTAACGGTTAGTCGTCACGATTTGTTGTAGCTCACGTTGTGCGATTTCTGGGTCGTCTTCACTCTTATCCACTCGGTATTCGAATTTGTGGTTTAGGGTGATGTCATCTAGATCTATCGAGGCATTGAAACTGATAGACTCACGCTCTGTTGTGATGTTCTGGTCGTCTTCGATTTCACCCAGTTGATAACCTATACCCATCTCGACATCTTCCGTCACGTCGTAACCAAAGCCATAGGAATCAATTCGACCATGGCCATCGTTTTCATCGACGAATTGGTTCTCTTGGTAGAAATCGACACTGCTAGTGAGGTCTGCTCGTTGCCCGACAATCACGTTATTTTGGCCTTCGTAGTTATCGTCAACATAAGTAAGGTACGTAGAGTGGTCATCCGACACATCGTAAGTCACGGTCGCTTCAGCAACTTGGCCGCGGTCTCCATCGGTGTATTCACCACCCAATGACAGATCTTCCAGTACTTGGAATTCCGCACCAATCGATGCGCTATCGTTCTCGTCATAGTCAACCGACTGCGCGACTGTGGTTTGGCCTTTGACGTAGACGCTGTTATCGCTGTCCCACATGTACTCCAATCTCACGCCGGCTAAGGTCGCATCACTTTGCTCATCGTTTTGGTTAAGCTCTTCGGTTTGTTGCCCGGCCGCTGAAACCTTGATGTGCTGAGTGATTTTTACTTGAGTTTCGATCTCAATCGTTTCTGTATCTGTTTCAAGATTACCGTCAACATCACGCTCTTCGTTAGTTGAAAAACGGGAAAGTACCGCTAAACGATCGGTCGCTTGCAAACGAAGTTCAGCGCCATAGGCTTCTTGCTCTAGGTCATCGCTGCTGCTCGCGTAGCTGTATCCTGCATCTTTGTCTCGATACCAAAGCCTTAAGTCATTACCCACTGCACCAAAGATAGTTGGTGCAAGGTCATAGAGGCTCGTCACTGCGGTAATTTGAACGCTGTCACCCTCACGATCTTCTAGGGTATCGCCGATAGGTGTGAAGGTTAAACCACCGTCTGTAGAGACGAAGTTAGATTCAGTTTGCGTACCTTCACTGCGCGCGAACTCAGCCTTAATGTAAGTCCCCTCTGTCGCACGCAATGTTAAATCGGTGCCGTAAGACTCGTAATCTTGGTTATCTTTTTCTTGCGTTGCGTAAGTGACACCTACACCGATATGATCGTTAACCCAACCTTTTGCTCGTCCACCATACGACATGGCATCGAGTGAATCAGATCCTTGTAGGACGTATTCATAATCAACAACCAGATAGTTTTCATAGTCGTCACCATTTTCGATAACACTGCCAAAACTACCGGATAAGATATTATCAAGAGGTTTAGTCAGGATGATGCGACCTTGATACGGGTCGAAGTCATAGTCGACACCCGGCTCAAGTGGAATTTCGTTTTGTACTAGGCCAGATTCATCTTTTACTTTTACGTAAACCTTGTCACTTCCTGGTACCGCTTCACCGTGGCGAAGGAAATACAGAGAGCCGCCTGTACCTAAGAACTCATCGTGTGCATACAAGGAGTCAGCTTCTGCCGTAAAGCCGACCACGTTCAAGCGGTCTTCACCATATTGCGTGGTATCGCGAGTACGGTAATCGGCTTTAAAACCATAGAGGCTACGGTTGTAATCGTTATTCTCAGTGCCGGTTAATCCTGTGTTGTAGTTACCCCACAAGTATTGCGATTTGTCGTACTCAACATTGAGGTAAACCTTACCCTTGGTGTTGACTACTTTTTCAATGTTTGAGCTATCGCCATAGTTGCCATAATACAGCTCATCGTCGTCTTCGAGGATATCGAACACATCCGAGTCGTCTGATGCGAATGGATGTTTGAACATATCCTTTATCTCACTTTCTCGAGTATCAAAGTGAGTGGTCACACGAAGCTTGTCGCCAAATTTGCCCTGACCAAAGTACGCCAAACGCCCTTGGTTATAGATGTCATCTTGATATTGGTCATCGACGCTCAGCGCACTGTTATTACCAGAAACGTTGTTCTTCCCAACATAGAGATCAGCCAAACCCGTTTGAGCGTAGTACGTATCTGGAATACGGACGTATAGCTTATAACGACGCTCATCGCCGTTATCAAATACAACCTTAGTTGGGAAAATGTAAGAGTCTGTCGGTAGATACTGTTCTGCGTATAAGTTGCCATCTTCGACGTCAAATTCATCTTCACCGATGATGACCTTATCAACGCCTTTCAAACCGGTACCAATGAACTTAGCTAAACCAGCATTGGTCGGGATGTTATGACGCATTAACTTGGCTTGACCGTAGCTTTTGTCTTTACTCTCTTCATCGTCGTTATCGTTACGGTCGATATCCACTTCAGAGTCAGGTTTCACCAAATCAGTTACACCAACCGTGGTCACGTCCATGTTGCCATCTTTGTCCCACGCTTTTAGACGGAACATCAGTTGCTCACCGACCTCAAACTGGTAGTCGACATCGGTTTGACCATCCCAATTAATGTCTGAGTCGTTTGCCAATTTATCGCCATCAAGCACAGCGATTGGCTCAGATAAACCAAAATCGCCCACACGGTACACCTCTAACTGGTACTTTTTGATGTAGTAACCATAGTTGGTGGTAATGGTGAAACCGACGCTGTCACGCAATGTGCCTTGTTCCACTTCTAAATCATCGCTGACGCTAACATCCAATACGGGGTCAAAACGAGTGATGTCGCGGCTTGCCCAAATAGCGCCTTGTTCAAGGTAAATACGTGAGCTGTCTTGCGCTTGGTTCGGCTTGGTAATTTCAATGCCCGTTGTCTCAGAACCAAGCTTTTCAAGCTTACCTGTGTCTTTGGCCAGTGCCATTGCAGGGATCGCAGCCAACACACACGTGGCTACACGGGACTTACTAAATACTTTCATACAATTTCCAGATACGGTTCCAATGGCCTACTGCTGTTCACTTTCTTGAGCTTTGCGATGCACGCTAAAGTTGAACTTGGTGAGCTTGTTCGGGGTAATTCGCAACACTTTCGGGTTTTCGCTCACCACTTCCATAGAGGTGGATAGCGAGTCAGTGTCCAACTTCACGAGGAAGTTCTTACCTTTCTTATTGAGTACCCATTGGTCGGGCACGTGGTAACGACCGTACTGGTCTGTGTAAATAACGATTCCCTCAACCGTCATCAACTTAACGCCCGGAATACCATCTTCGTAAATGCCTTTGTTCTCGATAACGATTTCCCACAGGTAATCCTCGCCATCGCGATACAGGTTTCTGGTTACATTGAGGTTTTCCGCGCTCAGTCCCTTTTTCTTATCCGATTCATGCTTAAATTGAATCTGACCTTGCGCATCAAACTCGATACGGGATCCCGCATCGGTCGTGACATAGAAATCAAAGCTCTGCTGGGTGCGAGTCTTGAATTGAATCACCACTTTGCTGGTTTCTGGCAGCGTTCGATTTACTGAGTGCCCCCAAAGCTCACCCAGCTCCAAACCTTGCTCAAGCGCTGTGGTTATTGCGCCATCTTTAACAGCAATATCTTGTCCATCCCGAATGATATGTGTTGAATCGGCGATATAGCCTTGTGTTGCTAAGTTCGCGGTTAACTCCACATCAAAGGCTGTGGCATCGGCTTGGAATCCATCTTTGTTGTGATCTTCAAACACCTTGCCGATGATCGAAGAAGTATCGAATACCTTGTCAGGTTCAACCGCCACTTTGGCAGTGTCTTCATTGGATACCACCGAGCCATCCACTTTCGCGACAGCTGTGTTGATGTAATCACCAAAAGTGGCACCGACCGATACTCGCAATAAGTAACGAATGCGCAGCTTCTCGCCCGGTTCAAAATTCAACGAGGTGAACATGAGCTTGCCAGTGTCTGACGGCTCTTGAGTGATCACTTGGTCATCTTGTGTACCAAACTCACCATCAATACCACTCAACACGATTTCTGAAGTATCCACGATGTATTTCAGGCCACCTGGGTAACGGTCCTCTACAGTCACGTTCTTGAAGTACGATTCATTGTTGTTTTCAACGATGATCTCGTATTCAACCGCATCGCCGACTTGCGCCGTGTATTGTAACGCAGATTTCGTTAGCTCAAGTACGCCAGAGTTATCTGGAATTTTCTTAATGTGATTAGTGACGCTGTCGCTGGTTTCGGTACCGTCCAATTCCGTCGCGGTGAAGGTGTTGGTGATGTCATCATCCAAGCCTTTGCCTAGCGTACCCACCACTTCAAATGCGAAGGCGTTACGCTTTTGAGACTTAAGGTTAACGGTCGTATCTAAGTCTGTACTTGATGGGAAGCTATGACGCTGAATCACTGCGCCCGTTTCATCAACTTCTACCCCTTCAATGGTCCAGTCGGTAAACACTTCGTTGCCAGCGCTGTTCTTCAATTCACTGATTTCATCCGTTAGACGAACGTTCGCAGCATTACCCAATCCGTTATTAGTGACCGCTAAGTGGTAAATAACACTGTCATCATCTTCGGTGTATTCAGGTTTATCAGAACGCTTTTCAACAACCAGGTCAGCACCGACTGGAGGTAGATTCAAAGCTGAGACTTGATTACCCGTTATCTGTTTAGATGCATCAGATTCCTTGGTGTTTTTCGAACGAGTATGTGCCGTTGAACTACCTGTTAAATCGAGGTAATAGCCAAAAACATCGATGTTGGTCAGCATGTCTTCGTTAACCGTCAAGATGAAGGTGTAATCAATCTTGCCACCCGGTGCGATGTCAACGACCGTAGCCAAATCTCTATCAACGTCAAAGGTACCCGGTTGCGTCTCTGCTCCTTCCCATGTCGCACTAAGCGTTCCTTCATCAAAGGAATTACTGTGTGAGCCATCAATATGGTCTCCCATTGATTCAGCAAACTGGGTATAGAGCGCGACATCTTTCGCGATACCACGACCAATGTTTTGCACCACTAAGTGATACTCAACCTGCTCGCCGGGGACGTAATAAGGTGCGTCGGTAAAGAGCTCTGCTTGAACAACAGCCGCGACAGTATGAACTGGAGGGCTGACCACATCACCATCATCCACTTGTGCGGTGTTGACGATACGTCCCGTTGCCGTATCAACCACTGTACCTTTTGAACGGAAAACGACCGTACCGTGTGGCGCGATATCAACACTGTATTCTGTTGGGCTAATTTGTTCGGCGGTTGTCCCTACTGTGGTTGATTCCACTACCATAGAAGTTGTGCCAGAAACAAAGGCTGGGCCTGTTGTATCGTCGTAATACTCAACTTCAATCGTACTCATGTCGTCGACAACACTGAGATCATTGATGTTGTTGTTTGAGGTATTCTGAATAGTGATCAGGAACTCTAATTCCCCACCCGGTACATATTCCGTCTGCACATTGGTTTTAGTGGCAACAAACTCAGAATCTTTCGGTGTCATTACTACCGTAGAATCTTGTTGAGTACCGTTATAAGTGATGGTCGCCGTATTACTAATATCACCAACAGCAGTTGTACGAATCAATGCTTCAACATGGAACGTCACGGTGCTTTGTGGCGCGATATCCATGTTGGCGTCGATGTCTTCGCTCAACTCAAAGTTCTCTGGGTTCACCACTGTGCGGTCATCACTCGCTTCAAAGCTGACTTCCCACATTAGGAATGCAGACTCTTTTGTCTCAGTCGTCGTGTCGACTTCAATACCGCTGATAATGTCTTGCAGCTGAACACCAGAGGCAAAAGCATCTGAACTGTTGGTCACCGTAATTTCGTAATGGCTTAACTTTGTCACTTCATATGTAGGCGTATCGACTGTTTTTTCGATAGAAAGCGTTGCTAGTACAGGTGTACTCGTCGCAGTGTCGTCAAAAGTCATGCCGTCGAAGGAGGCTGATGCCAAGTTCGTGATATCACCCGTTGCAAGTGCGTTGGTTGTCGCCTGAATCGTGAATACAACGCTGTCTTGAGGAGCAATATCTAACGTTTCGTTAAGATCTTCGCCACTCGTTGGAGCGGGCACTGGCGTCTCACCCGTTGCTGAGGCTGCCGAGATTTGGATTGAAGCAGGCTCAAAGGCTTGCAACATCTCACCACCAGCAATTGTGGTTTCAACAGACTGCAGCGCATCCTCAATGGCAACATCTTCTGCCCAGCCTAATCCGTTGTTTGTCACGGTCACTGTATATTGCAGAGTTTCTCCCGGAAGGTACTCCGCCTTATCAACCTCTTTTGTAATTTCGATTTGCGCATCTTCAGGAATGGAAGTCGCGTCTGAGGTGTATTCACCATCATCACCTTCAACTGTAACCACATTGGTGATCTCACCTTTGGCTTTGTCGTTTACGGTATTTGTCACAACAAATGAGTAGCTGTCACCAGGGTGAATGCTGTAAGTCGCGCGGTAACCTTGAACAGTATTGGACACATCTTTACGAGCGTTCAGTGCTGGGTCGCCACTTCCATCAAGTTGTTCATCACTGATGATCCAGCTGCCAGTCAGTGCTTGCTCTTGATCTGGGCTATTCGCGACTTCTGTCATGATGGTATCGATGCGATCCGTCAGGATCTGATCCACAAGATAGCCTTCCCCTGTATTCGCAACGGTGATCTTGTACGAGATAGGTTGGCCCGGTTGGTACTTAGCATCAGGTTCAGCTATCGGAGTCGCTTCTTTGGTTAGCACCAAGTTACCCGATTTTGGAGTAATGTACCCCTCTCTTAGACGAATCATCTTTGAGTCGTCTAAACCATGTCGCAAATAAGCGGTATTGGTAAAACGACCTATTGCGTCATCACGAACCTTTCCTTCGATATGAATACGGACAAGCGTATGCTGATCACCGCCACCAGTGCCTGTGTCATCACGCCCTGAAATCTTGAGAGATTCGGCTGGCAGATTAATATCTGGGCTGTTTTGCCCTACTAATTTATCTAGCTCTGAGAAGTCATTCACATTTGGATCTAGAGGAGCAGAGTTAGCAAGAACCTCATAATCAACCATCCACTGTGTGAGTGCCGTTTGCATCGAACCATCGACAGTTTCGACTTCAAAGCCACTGATCATGTCACGGATTGAGAACAAGCCAGTGTCTACATCATCATTGGTAATATCGATGTAGTAATTAATCGTGCCGCCCGGTATGTACTCTGGTGTGTCGGTCCACTTATCAACGAGAATGTTGGAGCGACCTGGGTTCAAGACAATGTCGTTAGTGTCATCGCCATTAACCTGCGCCGTATTGGTGATAGTGCCAGTTGCTGATGTTGAGACCTTACCTTTCACATCAAAAACTATACGCTCACTAGGACGAAGGTCGACCGTCGCATCTAGCGGGACACTTCCGTTGTAATCACCCTGTACGTCATATGAACCCGCTGGTTCCTCCGCAATCGCAGTAGACCACTCAGAGAATGCATCATCACCATCTTCCGTTTTAATGGCATGAATGGCATCAATAACACTCACATCATTGGCGATACTGTCACCCGTATTAGCAAGCGTTACTTGATACTCGACGTCTCCACGCGGCGCGTAGTTACAGCCCTTTCCATCACTCGAAGGCACGGTACAGCCAACAGATTCACCATCGGTATAAACTAAGGTTTTGAAGTAATCGAGCTCAACCGCTCGTGGCGGGATCTTTTCAGATGTAGCAGATTCGCCGTCTGCCGTTACTCGGTTAGCACTGATGGTGCCCAATGCGTCATCACGTATCACGCCGGTTGCTTTAAACGTCAGCACTTCACCTGCGGCGATATCTGCTTCGATGTTTAGATTGTGGTTTGCGTTGTAGTCCGGAACATAAGTATCAGCGTTAGCATCAATACCATTGCTTACTTCATGAGATATTTCGCTCGAAACAAACGCCGATTCTACGTCCCCGCCAATAACTTCGACTTGAACGTTGCTCATCACATCTTTGATATGCACATCATTAGCCCAACCATTTTCTGGGTTAGCCACGACAAATTCATACTCGACTTGGTCTCCTGGCAGGTAAGTGTCGCCATCAGAGAACGCTTTACCATTCACCGATACCACACGTTTAGAAACACTAATCTTGTTTTCAAGCGGTAGTAGATTCGCACTTCGAACACCGCCGTCGTAACTCGCTGTGTTGAGGATTTCACCTAATGCATCCTCGCGGATGACACCATGAATGATAAAAGTCAGGCTTTCTTGAGGTGCGATAACAATGTCGTTATCAATATCGACATCGTTGCCGGAAACAAAGTCAACCGCATCCGTAATAGAGCCAGCCGCTGCAGTTTTCTCTAGGTCCACTTCCCAACCAGACAAAAATGGCTGCCCGACAGGATCACTACCTGTTGATGAGGCATCTTCTGCAATACGTGTCTCAATCGCCGAAATGGTATCTTCTAGGCGAGAGCCATACTCAGTGCCGTTGCCTGTATTTTTAATCTGAACGCGGTAGTAAACCTCACTTTCACCAGGCGCTTGGGAGTAATGTTCTTTCTTACTCGATAGGCCAGAATCGGAGAACACTTGCTTGCTGAATGCAATTTCGGGTTCTGACATTGACGCTGGCGGAGAAACGGCAATAAATTCATTTCCGTTGTCTTCGCCCATGTAAGCTCTGTTAGTAAACGAGCCGACGGCTTTAGGACTAATCTTGGCTTTAATGACATAACGTACGAACGCGAGTGATCCTGAGCGACCAAAGTTATCCGCCGAGATATCAAAATGTGTATCAATTGGCTGGTTATCTCGAATCGAGTTATCGACATCAGGGTTTGAGATTCCAGAACCGTCTGAGAAGGTTTCAATTGTCCAACTATCAAAGGCTGGGCCACGAGAACCATCAAAGTACTGTGTGTTAATTTGGTCGATGTCGTCACGTAAGCTCATATCATCAACGTGAGCGCTAGAAACGTTCTCGATTAAGATTTCGTACTCAACATATCCCCCAGGCATATAACTTGTCGCCCCTGGCATTGGGTTATCATCAGCATCGTAGTAAGCGAGGATGTTCTTCTCAAAATCGACTTTGCGCGCTTCTTGTTGGATGTTGTGAGAAATCGTATCGCCATCGACAGTCAACACATTCACGATTCCGCCATTCGCTTTGTCGTTGATGGTCGCAACCACTCGATACTCAAGTGTCGCTCCCATCGGAATATCCGCTTGAAGATTGAGATTACTGTCCTTTGAGGTATAGACATTACCCGCGCCCGCACCAGCATCTACGTAATCGGAATCGGTACCAGAAGCAATGGATGTAATGGTCCAGCTTGAATACGCAGGCCCGGTCGAGCCATCAACGAGATCAACGGTGATGTCTTTTAGGTTGTCGACGATTGGGATGTCGTGAGCGTTACCTTTACCATCGTTCTCAACCACTAAATGATAAGTCACCGTTTTACCTGGTTCATAAACCACTTCATCGGTTGTTTTATCAAAATCCAAGTGGTAATCATCGGGCAGCACTACGGTATCTCGGTAGTGAATATCACCCGTTGCATCAGGTCTAACGATACCCGTAACGGTGTAAGTCACGTCTTCCCCTGCGTCGATATCAATGGACGTCACGATATCAGTATCGTTCTTAACATCACCGTCGTTTGTGCCATCAGTTGTTCCCGCATTTGCAGGGTCGCTCTTCGCAACGGCAACCGTAAACTTATTCGTACCCGCCGCATCATCGAAGAACGGATTACCAAACGTACCGTCTTGAAGTTCAACCGAGATACCATTAATCAGTTCATTGACGTCAACATTATTGCGGTAGCCATGGCCATCCTGGGAGTTGTACTTGATGGTATAAGTCAGCTCATCACCCGGTGAGTATCGATTAATATTGGTTGAGCGAACCACGCCACCACTGTTGTGAACTTGGTGGTTTTCAGCCACTGCACGTTTCGCATACTCACAGTCATTGGTACATCCAACATCACTGCTGTGGATCAGCACCGCTTCATTGCGGATGATTCCAGCGTCTCTATCAGCAACACCACTGGACACCGCATTATCTTTAACTCGCGCTTTGATACGCACTGTCACGAAGTCTTTAGCAGGAATAGAAATCGGTAATTCGACATCTTTGGTCGTTGGCGAGCCAAATCCCGAACCAGTATCAACCGACCAATACTCAAACGGATTTTGAGCGAGAGAATCTTCGGCTTCACCATCTTTATCGTTAGCCAATGTTGTGGTGATATCGTTCAGTCGATCCATAAAAATAAGATCGGTTTCTTCGGTATCACTATTGTTGCCAATAACAATGGTATAAGTGAGATCTTCACCCGGTGTGTAACGAACTACGTCCGTCGTTTTGGCCAGTGAAACGTTGATGTCATAGGCGCTGTTCGAGTTATCTATTTGTGTAGAAGAGCTGTGCTCACGGTCTGTGATCGGGTCATAAACATCAACACGGTTTGATACTTGGTCTTCTTCATAATCAGACCTAACCACACCACTTACCTCATAGTGCACCCAGCCACCAGGAGTGATATCTACGTTAGTATCAATATCAGCATTGTCAGAGATATCACCGTAACGCGATCCCGGTTTGTCTGTATTGGTTGTTCCGACAATCGTCCAGCTATCAAAAAAGTTAAGCGCTGAAATACTATCTTTTACCTGTGCATCATTAGCGTAACCAACGCCTCGGTTGTAGACGTAGATATCAAACGACGTTCGCTCGCCGCCCACAAAATCTGCGCTTTGAGCGGTTTTATCAACCACAAGATTTGGCTCACTTGGGTGAGTACGAACAGTATCCGATAGGTTAGTATCTGGACCCGTTACCTTGGCTGTATTGCTGAACGATCCCCATAGGATTTCAGTGTCATCACTTCGGTCAAGCTGTCCAACAATGGTGTAGGTGATAGAAGCGCCGGGAGGGATTTGTGCCGTAGCATTAAGGTCATTATTATCCGAAAAGTCACCGGGATCGGTTACGGCGAGCACCCAAGGAGATGCCGCCTCTTTTTGAGCGCTGATCGTCCAAGATGAAAATACCGGTTTGGTTTCACCCGGCTCATGAAGAAGCTCAGCCTCTATCGTGCTGATTTCATCTTTAACGTTAATATTAGATGCAAAACCATTCCCTTTTGGGTTGCTCACCTTAATCGTATAGGTGATTTCGGTCGTCGTGTCGGTATAGGCATTTTGTTCATTATGCCCATCTACACGCTTGTCTAGAGTGAGGTAATAATCACGTGGATAAGCTCCTCTATCAGAGTAAAGCACGCTGTCGACCGTCACTTCATTTCGAATCTCATCATCGGCAATTGGGTTTACAACCGCCGCAATGCTATAAATAATCTTATCGTGAGGGGCTAACTTAGCCTTCTCATCTAAGATCACTTTATTATTTTGATTGCCTTCAATTTGACCAGTAAAGCCAGGTTCACTGTTTGTCGAGATAGACCCATCAGAAGCGTAAGATTTCGCAGTAATCACCCAGCTCAAATACGCTTTAATCGGCGTATCGTTAATAGACTGAGTCATGATAGAGACTAAATCATCATAAACCGGCACATCAATCGCGTAGCCGTCACCATTGTTCTCTACCGTGATGTCATAATTTAGTGTGCCACCAGCTGAGTAGTAACGAGAATCCACTTCCTTTTGGACTTTTAATTTCGAGTTTGGCATTTGGACACCAGAGCCAGACTCGCTTAGATTATCGCCCAAACACAAGCCTGCATCCGGACCATCATCAACAATTTGACCCACGCTGGTGTCAGCCACTCTTGCAGTCAATTTGTAGTGAACGACACCTTCCGGCGCGAGATCGAGTTTTAAATTGATGTCGTCAGTCGTCCACGCACCATAGTTAAACGAACCATAATTCGTGCCGTCACCACTACGATCACTCACCTCTAATTTCCATTCAGAAAATGCTGAACCCAGGCTGCCATCCGTTTGCTTTGTCACGATACAAGCAAATTTATCGACAACTTCAATATCGTTTGCGAAGAACTCAGAATCCTTGTTCGAAACAACAATGTCGTAAACCACTTCATTCTGACCAGATACTCCTGGCACATACGTAGTGTCAGTCGTTTTCTTGTTACGAGTAATTTGGCTCGATGAAGAGTGGATGACTTCTTTAGTGTCTAAAGGATTTGTTAACAAGTCACCAGAATCTGCCGTGCCATCTGCATCCACTATCCGAGCAACAACTTCAGGAATGACACCAATGGAAACTGGACTTACATCAACCTCCACTGAGTAAAGGATTTGCTCACCTGGATAAATTGAGACGACATCATCCAACGATTTATTAGATTCAACGCCACTATCCGCTAATTCAGAGCGGCTGTTGGGACCAAGAGTAATAACTTGGTTGGTCCAAGACTCATACGGGTTGCCAGTTGTGTCATCAGCGTTCTTGTCGGTCCCTATGTCGTTACCTAAGTCGGTCTTAAGATCTTCCAAAAGCTGCTGAACAGAATAGTGATAAGCAATCCCGGAGTCTTCTTGGTTGGTTACCTTGACCGTGTAAGAAAACTTGTCATCAACCAAGTAACTGTCTGATTGGTTTAAGGTATGGATAAGAGAGACGTTTGGCGCAGTGGGCGGCGTGGTTAGCACATCAGCAGAAACCAAAGCATCACGAGTTTCAGCTGTCACATCACCATTAACAATATCGCCGACTAAATTGTCGGCAACAGTAGCTTCGATGGTGTAAGTAATCGATCCGCCGATATCTATCGAGGCATCACTGACAACTAAATTCCCCGATGAGCTAAATGTCCCGGCGTCACTTTCGTCCCCTTCAGCAGAAGCCGAATTCACGTTGGCAGTAAAAGCCGGTTCAAGTGCACCTTCGATATTCAGCGCCTTTATGTCAGCAATAGCATCTTGAACGTCAATCGCTTTAATAACAGTGTCACCGGTATTCGATACCTTGATGGTATAGGTCAGCTCATCATTCAGTTGGTAGTGAGTCTTATCAACTGATACCGTAATGTCGTGTTCATATAGGCCTCGTTGAATGGATTCTGTATTTGAGTCCACCGAATCCAACAGCCCAGAAATCGCCGTCGCGAAGTTATCAATCGTTCCTGCTGCCTCATCAGAAACCATTGCAGACATTGTGTAGGTCACCGAACCACCTGCGGCCACACGCACGTCAGTTGCTTCTAGGTTTCCAAAACGATTAAACGTGCCCGCTGATGAAAGCACCGTCGAATGCGCTTGGATCGTAGCCTGAGTAAACGCGTTTACACTCTTGCCTTGGTCATCTGTCGTCAGAATATTGAGTAGCTCATCTTTAACGTCAAAGCCATTAATGGCTTT
>NZ_MCYD01000646.1:0-1780 GCF_002876325.1 Vibrio sp. 10N.261.52.A1 | reverse complement strand
TTAGCCAAGATATCCATGAAGGTCGCGCCTTTTTTTCCTTCAAAGGCACCAGGTGCTGCCACTTCGCCCATTACATAAACCATGTTCGCACCGGATTTAATCTCTTCTTCCTGTTTTGGCACAAAAATGGTTGAGCCTGGGCGTAGCACTGGCAGTAGACTTTCGTCGCCAGAATCAAGGTAGCGCTTAAGGTTGAATAGCGTTGGAGTATTGTTTGAGATGACGCGGATTTGTTCGACACTGGCGTAGCGAGTTACGCCGCCAGAGCGCATTAAGACATCAACGAGATCGGTATTTTCTTTATAAGTGAATGAACCAGGTGCGTTGACCTCACCGAAGACTTTAATTGAACTTCTTGAATCCGCGCTGTCACCCGAGTTGGCAAGCTTAGCAGGATCAAATTCTTGTTCAATATTACCAACCAGTGGTGAAGCAGGGACAAATAGGGAGTCTAGGGATTGAAGTTTTGGTAGGTTAGCTTCATCACCAGAGTCTAAAAAACGTTTGTAGTTGAACTCTTTACGTTCTGCGCCACGCTTTAAGATTAACTTGTCCAATTGAGCACCAGCACGTAGTCCGCCCGCCGCATAAAGCGCCATTTGAACACTAGAACCCAAAGCTAGTGTGTATTCGCCCGGTTGTTGAACATAACCTTGAACGTAAATGATAATTTGTTGCTCTTTCACATACACAGAGGCGTTGGATAGGTCTTTATAAGCGGTTGCTAAAGCCTCTAGAACCACTTTATTTAACTGCTGTTTGTCGTAACCTGCAACAAATACGGCGCCAACCTCAGGCAGAGTAATTCGACCACGCTTATCAACTTGGAAACCTTTATTTAATGTGGTTTCACCAGGAACATTAACTTGGATAAGATCACCAACTTGAACGGCATCAGAAAACTCGTCGTTCGCTTGTAAGAATGCTGAAAAGCTTAATGCGAACATCACGAATAAGGTGATTAATGATTTCATAGTGCACCTCCCATCTTAGCCGCATTTTTTGGTGAGATAACTTCGATACTTACTCGACGGTTTGTTAAGCGTGTACCTTCAGATTCGCCTTCAAGCAGTGGTACGGTTTCACCAACTGAAACGGCTTTGATACGGGTAGGGCTTAAACCAAATATAGTGAGGTAGCGCTCAACTTGCTTCGCTCGGCCTAGGGCTAGTTTGTCGTTGTACTCTTCTGAGCCTGTTGCATCTGCATGGCCTGTCACTATTAGCTCTAGAGACTTGTTGTCTTTTAAGATGTAAGACGCCTCGGCAAGCTTACCCATGTATTTAGGGTTCACTTCGATAGAGTCGTGTGCGAATTGATTGTCGACATTAAGTAAATCGTACAGTTGTTGGATTATCGACAACTGCATACGGAATTGGTTTTCGTTCTTTGGAGGTTCACAACGCGCTTGTGAAGTTACATAGTCAAGTTGAAGCTCAAGTTCGTTTAGGCGTTTTCTTTGGATAACCAAATCGTTAGCCGCATCTAGAAGTAGGCCTCCTTGAAGCTCACGAGCGATGCGATTTTGCTTCTCGATGGCTTGGACAACCGCAGCGGGGAAGCACCAACGCGCGCCTTCTTGAATCAGCGCATCCAAATGCAATTTAGCAAGTTGCCAATCAAAACGTAAGCCATGCTCTGGACCTAACGGTTCGTCAGGCATAACCGGAGAGAAGTCAGAATTCTGATAGTTCATCGAATCATAACTCTCGGCCAGTCCGCCAGTGCCGTGTTCTGGGTAACTTGTGCAACCCAGAACTAGCACAGACAGAGATAGGGC
>NZ_MCYD01000645.1:0-6686 GCF_002876325.1 Vibrio sp. 10N.261.52.A1 | reverse complement strand
GATAAATTAAAAACAATATGGAGAAAAACATGTTTACACGAGCCCTAGCGTTATTGGCGCTGTGCCTTTCTTTGCCTGCAATGGCTTATCAAGAAGGCGATGCTTTATCGCAAGACATTATCAAGAAACTGCAACTCAACAACGAGGAGCTCACCATTGTCGACTTCTTTGCTGAATGGTGCGTTTCTTGCCGAGAAGAGCTTCCAGAAGTAAACCAACTCTACAAAGAACTTAAAGGCACCGGCGTGACGTTCAAAGGTGTTGATGTCGATGAGGATGTTGAAGTTGGCCTTGAGTTTCAAAAGCAGCTCGGATTGGAATTCCCAGTAGTGAACGATCCAGAACAAGCATTGATCGCTGAGTTTAAACCTATCGGTATGCCTGCACTTTATTACATCTACCAAGGCAAGGTTATCAAGATTCGATTTGGCGCAATCAACCACATTGGCGACGTCATTACTGATGACCTAGTGAAAATGGGAGTGCAGCTGTGATGTTGATGAAAGCCACCCTTGTTGGATTGCTCGCTATTCCAATGACCGCGAACGCGGCTCTTGAACTCGACCTTAGTGGTTTAGGAAAAAAGCCCGTTAAACAGCAAACCAGTAAGAACAGCACTAATAGCGATGGTCCCATCGTAGAAGAAGAGATCATCTCCAGCACGGTTTACTCCAGTGGCGGCACGCACTCAAACCAAACTCCCAAAAGCGCAACAAGACGCAACATCGACATGATTACACCAAAGGCAAAACAGCTGGTTATCAAAAAAAAAGAGCCAGAAGAGACTAACAAGCCTTCAGCGTTAGCGTTTGTCGATGAATTTCTTGGCATTGAGCCGGTAAAGCCTTGGGAGAAAGGAACGCTAGCTCAAAAAGAGATGAAACCGGGCGGTCCAGTACCGGAATTCGATGTGTTCTCTGAAAAAGTCTTTGCCTACAAACAAGGCTCTGTGGGTGGCAGCGGTGTTGGCGGTGGCGGCTGCGGCTGTAACTAACCATTAAATCGCCCCAAAAAACTCAATCGACATAAAACACTCAATCAATAAAAAAATATTCAGTACTTCAAAAACAAAATAAGAACAAAATGAAAAAACTACCAATTACGCTGCTAAGTGCAGCGGCAGTGGCTAATGTGGCATTAGCTGAAGATCATGTCTCTGTGCATTACCTGAACTATGAAGAGTATGACGACAGAGTTTCAGCTAAGGACACCATGGTTTCGATTGAAAAAAGTATCGGCTTAGATTGGACCCTAAACGCAGAAATAAGCTACGACAGTGTTTCAGGTGCTTCTCCAGCATGGGGCCCTACGACGCCTCCAGCTTCGGATGCCGACAAAATAAATCGCGCCCTGAAAACCCAGCAAGCTCAAGACAAAACTAACGAGGTCATCCGTGCGGGTTACGATCCTCACCGAGACAGTTATGAGGTCCAGAAAGTCGGCTTAGAAGACACAAGAAAAGCACTCAGCTTGAGTGCCACCTACCGTGACAGACTGCGTAATGAATGGACCTTTGGTGGCAATATATCTCAAGAAGAAGACTACGAGAGCATTGGTATCAATGGTAAAGGTTTGATTTATGCCGATAGCGCTAAAAACCGTTCGTACAGCTTAGGGGGCTCTGCTCTTTTCGACCAAACTCAGGCATTTGGCAAATACGTTTTAGGCTCTTCTAACAGCCAGAGCTGGGAAGACATTTTCACAGGTAGCTTAGAAGCAGGTTTATCTCAAACTTTTACACCAAATCTGTACAGCATTTTTACCGCTTATGCAGGCTACCGTAGCGGTTACTTGAGCAACCACTATTTAACGGTGCTTCGCGAAGTCGACATTAACGACGATGGCAAAATCGATGATGACGAAGTGTTCTTGGGGCAAGACTCTAGACCAGATACCCGACTGTCTGGCGGCATCAACATCCAAACCTTCTACTCGCTGTCCGATAGCATCAAAATCCGACCACGTTACAAATGGTTCATGGATGACTGGGGGGTAATGTCTCATCAAATAGGCGGCAAATTATCTTGGCGTGTCAGTGAGTGGCTAACCTTAGCACCCGGTTATTTCTGGTATACGCAAGATGCAGCAGATTTCTATCGCGACCCTAGCAGCGCTGACCCTTCTTTTGCCTCGACAGGTTACGCGACCTCTGACCTTCGCCTAGGTAACTTCACCGCGAATGCTTATGAGCTTGGCGCGAGCGTTAAGGTCCATAAAACCGTGCGCTTAAATGCGCTTGCGGCTTACTACGAACAGAGCAACGGGTTTGAAGCGCAGTGGTGGGCGGTTGGAGCAACGTATGAATTCTAAGCTGCCCTTTGTCCATCGCTTTCATGCCATGACAGTACCTTGCGAAGTGCAAATCTTATCGCTTGATTTGACCCACTTCCCAAAGGCGTGCGCAAAAGACATCGCTGATGAGATAGAGCAGAACACACACCGCTTAGAAGACAAATATAACTTCTACAGCGATGATTCATGGCTAACACGACATGTTAATCAGCGTACAGCCAATGAAGTTGAACTCGATTCAGAGTCTGCGGAAGTTTTTGAGCATCTCGACCGATTAAGCCAACTAACATTCGACACGTTTGATACCACTGTTGGCAGCATCAAACATCTTTTACAGCAGAAGCCGAAGATGTCACACAGCCATGCCTTTCAAGCCCTCTCTTCCGCGCTAGGCAAGCAGGCATGGGAGCTAAAAGAGGCAATTGTTCTAGAAGAAACGGTCCCTCTACAAGGAACAGTCGAACGACAAAGGGCTATCGATCGAAAAAGGACAAGGCTACACATCCCTGACCCACGCACTCGCTTCGATTTTGGTGGCGTCATCAAAGAGTACGCGGTCGACCAAGCGGTAAAGATAGGCAAGCGACTTGGTGCAAGTTCAATGTTGGTGAATTTTGGCGGCGATATCTATGCATTGGGTACAAAGCCAGATGGTTCGCCATTCAATATTGCAGTTCTGGATCCAAGAGACAACAAGACACCTTTTTTTGCTGTTCCGATTACCGACGCGGCGCTGACCACATCAGCCCACAGTGAACGTCAGATGCAGTTCGGCGATAAAACCACGTCTCATATTTTGTCGAAACAAGACGTAGAAAAGAAGATTCTGTCTGTTACGGCAATAGCTTCTTCCACTTTGGAAGCTGGTGTACTTAGCACTTCCTTGACGCTCAACCCGAACATTTCAGTACCGGAAGAGAGCGCCGTTATTTACATCGACGATCAATTACACATTCACCAAAGCACGGAGTTTTTGCATTCATGAAAAACTACCTACTCACGTTAATTATATTGTTTAGCAGCTTTTTGCATGCTCAAGACAGCGAGTTTCTTCCGGTTGAAGAAGCCTTCCCTGTTACATGGGAAGCCACAGGCCAAGGCGCGGTTATCCGCTTTGATACACACCCGGGCTACTACCTGTACCAATCTCGATTCTCGTTTAAAGAAGAGTCCTCATTATCGACACTAGCTCCTCAATACTCTCTGCCAGGTGAAGAAAAACAAGACCCTAACTTTGGCAATGTAGTGGTATTTCACGATCCACTTACCGTTATCGTGCCTTACACCGGAAGTGGCAAGCTCACCGTCCGCTATCAGGGCTGTGCAGACAAAGGGCTTTGTTACCTGCCACAAAAACTAGAGTTGGATTTACCTACGCTCAAGGCATTGGCAGACGTCGCTTCTGAGAAGCCATCAAACTCTTTGGTTCAAACGCTAGGTAAGATCAGTGACGATACCAATGCCTTGTCATCGTTTCTCTCTCAAGCAGGTAAGTTGCAGGCACTGCTTGTCTTCTTCTTGCTTGGCTTAGGCCTATCTCTCACGCCGTGCGTGCTGCCTATGATTCCTATCTTAGCCAGCATCATAGGTGGTGAAAAAGCGATGACAGGCAAGAAAGGTGCAGCGCTTTCTAGCTCGTACGTTCTGGGTATGGCGACCAGTTATGCTATGACGGGCATTCTGGTTACCACATTAGCAAAAGGCATCAATTTACAAGCAGCCATGCAACAACCTTGGTTGCTCAGCATTTTTGCCGCCGTGTTCGTTTTATTGGCGTTAGCTATGTTCGGTTTCTATGAACTTCAACTGCCAGCCGCACTACAGCAGAAACTCAACAGTGGTTCAGACAAGTTGGGCGGCGGTAAAATTGCTAGCGTATTCGCGATGGGCGCGATATCTGCACTAGTGGTTTCACCTTGTGTTAGTGCGCCACTAGCTGGCGCATTGCTTTATGTATCCACCACTCAAGACTGGATGTTTGGTGGTGCTACCCTGTTTGTCATGGCTCTAGGCATGGGTGTTCCGCTTATCGCGATCGGTGCTAGTGGCGGACGCTTACTGTTAAAAAGTGGCGCGTGGATGGTATCGGTTAAGCAAGTATTTGGCGTACTGCTACTCGCGGTGGCTATCGTCTTGTTAAGCCGCTTCGTTGCCCCATCAATCATTATGATTTTGTGGGCACTCCTTGCTATTGGTACGGGTGTGCACTTCGGCGCGTTAGAAGCGGCACAACCGGGCTGGGCACGTACTCGTAAGTTTTCTGCCCTATTGCCACTGAGCTATGGCTTGATTCTGTTTGTGGGTTATTTCCTAGGAAATTCCGATCCTCTCAACCCGCTTGCGAACCGAGAGTCCACACAACCTATGGCCATCACGTCTTTTGAGAAAACCGATTCAGTCACTCACTTAGAGCAGCAATTACAAGCTGCAGCCAATGCTGATCAAAAGGTGCTAGTGGACCTTTATGCTGACTGGTGTGTCTCTTGTAAAGTGATTGAGACCAACGTGTTTAACGATCAACAAATCAGCCAAAAACTCAAAGAGTGGCAGACCATAAAACTGGATGTGACAGAAAGCTCGCCAGAACAAATGGCATGGCTCAACAATAAGAATGTGTTTGGCCCACCCGCTATTTTCTTTTACTCACCCGCTAACGGAGAGTTAGAACCGGCGCGAGTCATGGGGGATATTGACAAGGCTGGCTTTAACAGCAAGCTCAAACTTGCCAATCAGCTTGTAGCTGCCCGCACAACGGAACCAGACAGCCAAACAAATTAGACTGTCACTCAATAACCCAAAACGCCCAATCAATGATTGGGCGTTTTTGTTTGATCCATTGATGATAAGCCTGTTACTCAGCTCTCTCTAACTGTTGGATGACCGTTTGGGTCAACTGCTCAGTGTAAGGGTTAATCTTCCAATGCTCAGGACTCCAACCTTTTACGAAGCGTTGGAAATCAGCCCCCGCAACATAAAACATTGGTCGCCATGCGCGTTCGACGTCTTCAAATGAGAGCTGAGGCTGATAGTGTACAAGCGCCTCTTTTAAGTGTTGGAAATAAGTATCTAACACCTCATTTTCATACTCTTGGCAATCTCGAGGCCTAATCGCGCTGCTCATGAACAAGGCAACGTCTTTCATTGCACAACCGTGGCCAACGTATTGAAAATCGACTGCAGCCGCGTTTTCACTTTCAGGCTCAAAACAGAAGTTCGCGAGCTTAGAATCGCCGTGTACTAAGGTTGGATACGGGCACTCTTTCAATAAACAATCGATACGTTGCGCTTGTTGTTTCAAAGGTAAGTCCGCTAAGGCACTTAGCTCATCAGGACGAGTGTCTAAATGCCAATAAGTACCGACAGGCCACAATGATGCCGACTGCCCTTGATCAACATTGATGTGCTTTGCGTGAAAGTTAGCCAACCATTTTAAGCAAGCATTTCGCTGTTTAACCTCAACAGGCGTATAAGCATGATGCTGCTCGCCTGAGGTTGATTCATCAAAAGCGGCCAGTACATCAAACTGAGAGGTTAATGGGAAACCGCTATCGGCTAAGTCTTGCATCACGATAAGCCATTCGTTGTCTGCTAATTCACATTGCAAACCCACAGGCACGGGGCAGCGCTCATCCCATTGTTGAGTGAACGATTGATACCACGCTGTCTCTACTTGATAGGAATGCACTTTACGCTGATGAGACAGCTTAGTGTTCCATCCTTTCGGGTGTTCACTTTTATCGGGCAACGCGACATGTTTAACGATAACGCTGTTGAATCCAGCATCACTACTATCTGTGAAGACTAAGCGTACTAACTCGCCATACCCGCCCCACAAGCGTTGAATCACGTGAATATCGAACCCTTGATGGCAACCGAGTGACGTGGCTATTTTTTGATATAGCTCAGGAGGTTGCTGACTGGGATTAACATCGGATTCAACAGACTGTTTTGAAGGTATTGATTGAGACATATAACTCGTTGCTACGCTTTATCGGCTAAAAGGTGTGACCATTGTGTCTGTCTATTCATGTAATGAACAACATAACTGCATACCGGGACAATTGTGTAACCCGCACGCTCAATTTCAGGGAGTACCGATTCCATCATCACCTTACCAAAACCCTTGCCTTGCAGTTCATCAGGGATTCGAGTTGAGGTGATATGCAGTACATCGCCATCCTTTTTATACTTAACAACCGCAAATTGATCTGGTTCCAACTCAACCGTGATCTGGTTCGCATCTTGATACCATTTAACTGCCTGCATTCTCAACTCCTGCAAATAATGGATACGACAAACAATTAAAGTTTGAAGTATGAATTCCTTGTAATAGACTAACGCAAGTGCATATAAATAAAACTAAGTACTTACAAACAAAGAAAATATTATTATAG
>NZ_MCYD01000644.1:0-13829 GCF_002876325.1 Vibrio sp. 10N.261.52.A1 | reverse complement strand
GAACTCGCCTTGCCTCTACCCGAAGAACTTGGGTACTCATTAACAGCAAGTCAATTGATTAGCGCAACCTGGCAAGAGGATACCCAACAGTTACCGGTTCAAGTTGAAGTTACGCCCGATAAGGTCGTTTTAGCTGGCTTCTCTTCTTGGGGCACACGTATCTTATCGCTGCAGTATCAAAACCAAGCCATTGAAACACAAGTACTATCTGGCCTCGGCGCTACCCTACCTCAGCCCGAACAGGTACTGTTTAATTTGATGCTCACCTTGTGGCCTGCAGAAGCATGGGCACAACCGCTACAAGGTATAGGCTGGCATTTGGTCGATACAGATAACAGCCGCACTGTGTTTGATGACAAGAAGCAGGCAATCATACGAATTGATTATCAAGCCGAACCGAATACACACAAAACGGCAGGCAACATTGTTTTCAAACATTTGACCCAAGGCTACACCATTACTATACAAACGTTGAATTCAACGATTGTCGATACCCCAAGTAAGAGCTAAACACTATGCCTATTTATATCCAAGACTGTGGTTTCCACTCAGCGCTAGGCTCAAGTATTACTGACATTCATGACTGCCTAAAAGGCGAACGTGAACCAAACATGGTTGAAGTCAGTGATATGCTGAACGACGGCAAACACACTGTCGTTGGCAAAATCGCAGGTGCGCTACCAGAGGTTCCGTCCACTCTCGTGAAGTATGCCACTCGCAACAACCAACTGGCGTTATCAGCTCTCAACCAAATCAAAGATTCTATTGAACTTGCCAAGGCACAATTTGGCGCAGACCGCATTGCTGTTGTTATAGGCACCAGTACCTCTGGTATCTCCGATGGTGAAGCGGCCTTCAAACAAAAACTGACAAACGGTGAGTTTCCAGAAGATTACCATTACTCAAAACAAGAGCTTGGGGACACTTCTGAGTTCGTTAGCCAATACTGCGCGTTAACGGGGCCAAACTACGTCATCTCTACGGCTTGCTCATCCAGCGGTCGCGTGTTTCTAACCGCCCAGCGCTTGTTAGATTCAGGCATGGCTGATGCCGTGTTAGTCGGTGGTGTGGATACCTTATGTAAGCTGACACTCAATGGTTTCCATGGTCTTGAAGCCCTTTCAACTAAACATTGTAAGCCATTTAGCGAATCTCGAGATGGCATCAATATTGGTGAAGCAGCCGCATTTATGTTGCTCAGTAAAACCAAGATCAAGCGTGTTCATTCTACTCAAAACACACCTCAAATTGCCTTATTAGGCTGTGGTGATAGCTCTGATGCGCACCATATTTCAGCGCCTCACCCTGAAGGAAATGGCGCCGAACAAGCAATGAAAAAAGCTTTATATTCTGCACAGTTAACCGCAGAAGACATCGGTTACATCAATGCGCATGGTACAGCAACGCCACTCAATGACTCGATGGAAAGTAAAGCCATCCATCGTATTTTTGCAAACAAGGTTCCCGTAAGTTCTACCAAGCCGTTGACCGGGCATACTCTAGGCGCAGCAAGTGCGATTGAGGCTGCAATTGCTTGGCATATTTTGAAATATGACTTACCGCTTCCCTTACAAAAATGTCAGGATAAAGCTGAAGATATTGAGGTTGATTTGGTAAACTGTTCCCAGAAACTTAAAGTAAAGAATATCTTAAGCAACTCGTTTGCTTTTGGTGGTAACAACATTAGCCTGATTTTTGGTGTAGTAAATGACTGATATCCCTTCTGTAGACCAACTTCTCCCTCACGATGATCCGATGATATTAATCGATCGTGCTATCAGCGTAGAGGCGTTGTCGATCCACTGTCAGGTCGATATTGGTGACCATAACCTGTTCTTTAATGCCGAATCTCAAACAGTACCAGCATATGTTGGCATCGAGTTTATGGCGCAGTCTGTAGCGGCATGGTCTGGATATCACGCACTGAAAAGCGGCACCACGCCCCCTATCGGTTTTCTACTTGGCTCTCGTCGCTATAAATCACTTTGTGATGAGTTTACTCAAGGTCAGACCCTTGATATCTATGCTGAACAACTGATGGAAGACAGCGGCATGGCCGTGTTTACCGCAAGAGTCGAAGACCAAGGCGAGTTGGTAGCTCAATGCCAACTCAATGTTTACGTGCCGACCGAACAAAAATTACAAGAAATGAAAACTAGGAGCCCATCATGACCCGTCAGGTTTTAGTCACTGGTGCCAGCAAAGGCATTGGTAAAGCGATCGCTATTCAACTCGCGAAAGACGGATTTGAAATCGCCGTTCATTACATGGGTGACAAGCAAGGTGCTGAGGAGACTCTACAATCGATCACCGAGCAAGGTGGCGCTGGACGTCTTATCCAATTTGATATCAGCAACCGCAGCGAATGTCGTGAAAAGCTAGAGTCAGATATTGCTGAACATGGCGCTTACTACGGTGTGGTAAACAACGCAGGCATTACTCGCGACACTGCATTCCCTGCGATGACAGAAGAAGAGTGGGATGGCGTGATCCACACCAACCTAGACAGCTTCTACAACGTACTTCACCCTTGCGTTATGCCTATGGTTCAAAAGCGTAAAGGTGGCCGTATCGTCACTCTAGCGTCTGTATCAGGCATTATGGGTAACCGTGGGCAAACTAACTATGCAGCGGCAAAAGCGGGGGTGATTGGCGCAACTAAGTCTCTTGCTCTAGAGCTCGCAAAACGCAAGATCACGGTAAACTGTGTCGCTCCTGGCTTAATTGACACAGGCATGGTTGACGAGCACGTGAAAGATCATGCGCTTCCTCAAGTACCACTGCGCCGTATGGGTGAGCCGGAAGAAGTGGCTGGTCTAGTCAGCTACCTAATGTCTGATATTGCAGGCTACGTAACTCGCCAAGTGATTTCAGTAAATGGAGGCTTAGTATGACCCGCCGCGTTGTTGTAACTGGCATGTCTGGTGTTACTGCTTTTGGTAACGACTGGCTACAGATAGAGCCAAAGCTAAAAGCCTGTGAAAATGCGACTCAATATATGCCAAGCTTCGAGCAATATGACGGTCTCAACACTAAGCTTGCAGCGCCTATTGATGACTTCCAACTGCCTAAACACTATAAGCGTAAACAAGTACGTGGCATGGGGCGTGTATCACGCCTAGCAACGGTTGCTACTGAGAATGCATTGGAGCAAGCCGGCTTAATTGGTCACGATGTATTGACCAATGGTGAAACGGGTATCGCTTACGGCTCTTCAACCGGCAGTACTGATGCGGTTGGTGCGTTTGGTGTGATGCTGAATGAGAAGTCGACACGAGCAATCACAGCAACCACTTACGTTCAAATGATGCCGCACACAGCAGCGGTAAACGTAGGCCTGTTCTTTGGTCTGCGTGGTCGCGTGATTCCCACCAGCAGCGCATGTACTTCAGGAAGCCAAGCCATTGGCTACGCCTATGAAGCGATCAAGCATGGTTACCAAACCGTCATGGTCGCCGGTGGTGGTGAAGAGCTATGCCCAACTGAGTCTGCCGTTTTCGATACCCTTTTCGCTACCAGTTTAAAAAACGACACACCCAAGAAATCCCCTAGCCCATACGACAGCGAGCGTGATGGCTTAGTGATTGGTGAAGGAGCAGGTACTCTGATACTTGAAGAGTACGAACATGCGGTTGCTCGCGGCGCAAAAATTTATGCCGAAATCATTGGTTTCGCTAGCAACTGCGATGCCGCCCACGTGACCCAACCTCAAATGGAAACCATGCAAATCTGTATGGAAAAAGCATTGAGAGACGCACAACTTCCAGCTGAAAAGATTGGCTATGTCTCGGCGCATGGCACTGCAACTGAAAAAGGTGACATCGCCGAAAGTAACGCGACAGCGAATATCTTTGGCGAAGTGCCTATTAGTTCTCTTAAGAGTTACTTTGGCCATACGCTTGGCGCATGTGGTGCGATTGAAGCGTGGCTCAGCCTTGAGATGATGCACAGCGGTTGGTTCAGCCCAACCCTAAACCTAGAGAATGTCGATGAACAATGCGGCAAGCTCGATTACATCACGGGCTCGGGTCGCGAATTGGATGTTGAATATCTGATGAGCAACAACTTTGCCTTTGGCGGCATCAACACTTCAATCATCTTCAAGAAAATCTAGGATACGTAATGAAAAACTGGTTAGCCGTTGCTGCTGTCACTTTACTCGCAGGTTGTAGTGCTCCTAAATATTCAGGAAACGCACTGCCAGAAGCGAACAACATTAAAAACATCACCATAGTAGAAGACACCAAGACGCGCACTGTGTTTCTTGATTCGATGCTCGATTGGTGTTTGAACAATCAAGTTAAATGTAAGGTTGTCGCAGACGGCTCTGAACACAAGCCTGAAGAAGTCACGCTAGATTACGTATCTCGTTGGAGCTGGGATTTGAGAACCTTTGTGGCAGACGCAAAGATCTCAGCTTATCAAGATCAACAGCGCGTTGGTAACGTAGAGTTTAAGGCGCCGAATAGCGGCAACTTTTCGAAGTTTGGTGACGATATGGAACGTATCAAAGCGATGATGGATATCTTGTTCGACAAGAAATCAGCCGCACAAGCAACCCAAATGATTGCCGACGACCAGCTATAGCAAAGTAATTTAGACAATAAAAGTTGAGACAAATAAAAAGGGTCAGTAACCAAGTTACTGACCCTTTTTTGAATCTAGCAATCGCTCAATTAAGCGTTAGCTTCACGCTGTGCGATGAACTCAAGAGCCATCTTGATACGAGCGATTACGCGCTCTTTACCAACAAGCTCCATCACTGCATCAACAGAAGGAGACTGACCGCCGCCTGTTACTGCTACGCGAAGTGGCATACCGATTTTACCCATGCCGATCTCTAGCTCTTCACATACTGCTGCAATCACACCATCTTTGATGTTTGCTGTCGTGAACTCTTCAAGAGCTTCAACCTTAGCAAGAGCAAGCTCTAGTGGACCTTTAGCTACACCACGTAGGTGCTTCTTCGCTGCGCCCGCTTCAAACTCAGAGAAATCTTCGTAGAAGTAACGAGACTGCTCAGCAAGTTCGATAAGCGTGTTACAACGCTCGCCAACTAGCTTGATCACTTCAGTGATAGCAGGGCCGTTTGTTGTATCGATCTTCTGCGCGTCTAGGTGCCATTGCAGGTATTTTGCAACGTACTCAGGCTCAGAAGTTTTGATGTAGTGGTTGTTCAACCAAAGTAGCTTTTCAGTATTGAATGCAGATGCAGACTTGCTGATTGCGTTTAGGCTAAAGAACTCAATCATCTCTTCTTGAGAGAAGATCTCTTGGTCACCGTGAGACCAGCCTAAACGAACTAGGTAGTTGTTTAGTGCATTTGGTAGGTAACCTTCGTCGCGATATTGCATTACAGATACAGCACCGTGACGCTTAGAAAGTTTCGCACCGTCATCACCAAGAATCATTGCACAGTGAGCGAACGTTGGAACTGGCGCGCCTAGTGCTTCATAGATGTTGATTTGACGAGGTGTGTTGTTGATG
Organism: Vibrio sp. 10N.261.52.A1; assembly: GCF_002876325.1. Taxonomy (NCBI): domain Bacteria; kingdom Pseudomonadati; phylum Pseudomonadota; class Gammaproteobacteria; order Vibrionales; family Vibrionaceae; genus Vibrio; species Vibrio sp. 10N.261.52.A1. Next base: position 8,342 of record NZ_MCYD01000644.1, on the reverse strand, counting down.
TGGTCTTCACCACGAACAACGTGTGTAATACCCATGTCCCAGTCATCCACTACCACTACGAAGTTGTAAGTAGGAGCGCCGTCTGTACGACGAATGATTAGGTCATCAAGTTGGCTGTTAGCAATTTCGATGCGACCACGGATTTGGTCATCAAATACTACGCTGCCTTCTTTAGGGTTACGGAAACGGATAACGCACGCATCGCCTTCTTTTGCTGCTTTATTTGCTGCAATAATTTTAGGGTGGTTAGCATCGTAGCGAGCCATCTCTTTATTTTCTTCTTGCTCTGCACGAATTTCATCAAGCAGCTCTTTAGACGCGTAACATTTGAATGCTTTGTCTTCAGCAAGTAGCTTATCAACCATTTCGTTGTAGCGGTCAAAACGCTTAGATTGGTAGTAAGGACCTTCATCCCATTCCATACCCATCCATTGCATGCCTTCTAGAATTGCATCAACCGCTTCTTGAGAGTTACGCTCAAGGTCTGTGTCTTCGATACGTAGAACGAATTCACCGCCTTGGTTTTTAGCGAATAGCCAAGAGTAAAGTGCAGTACGTGCACCACCAACGTGAAGATAGCCAGTTGGGCTAGGAGCAAAACGAGTTTTAACCGTCATTTAAATACCTTGATTATGTAGGTGATTCTTTTAGTGGCGTCGATTACAAGCCTGTAATGACCAAATATCACTAAATTTTGGGCGCTATTTTATCACCACCGCTTAAATCTACAATCAGTAGTGAATGATTAATGCGCTGTTGTTGTACGAAAGCCGTTATTGAAAGGCCAATTACGCCCTTAAAGTCGTAAATAGATAGTCTTAGCCAGTAGATTATAGCCGCACATTCTTAATTTCCCTCTTCCATTCCAAACAGAAACCACCAGCTAGCACTCCACCAAGATCAAATTCTTGAATTTATGTTTGACCTTACCCTTACGGGAAGGTTTATGTTAAGCGTAGATGAGAATTGGAGTATCGATATGAACCACTACACAACGGCGCTCAACGGCCTAAATTGCATGGGTTGCGCGAAGAAAGTTCGCACACTGTTTAGCGATCTCGACAGCACGATGATTAATGACATATCGCCGACCTACATCGATATTTCGACTCCATTTGGTTACATTCAGCTCAACGAACAGTTAGCAACGCTTGGCTATTCTATGGGTAATCAGCTGCACCTTTCGCTATCCGGTCTGAGCTGCGGCAAGTGTGTGAGCAAACTGACTAAAGCGCTTGAACAAACTGAGCAAGCCTCAAACCTAGAAGTCAGCAAACAGGAATTATCACTGGTTACTCTGCTTTCTGAATCTGAGGTTATTGAGCTGGTCGAAAGTGTCGGTTATCACGCCGCTCCCTACTCTGAATCTAATGACCAGTCATCACGTTCAGATTTAGAAGAAGATAAAAAACCAGCCTCCACAGTTACAACGCCAACTGAACCCGTTGCAAGTCAATATACTTATCATCTTGTTCTTGAGGGGATGACCTGCGCGAGTTGCGTTTCTTCAGTCGAAAAAGCACTGAAAAACAACAAATTCGTCGATCAAGCTCAGATCAACCTTGCCGAGCAAACAGCCTTGGTTTTCACATCTCAGACACGCGACCTGATAGAAAACAAGCTCATCCAATCGGTGAAAGCCGCAGGGTATGGCGCCGAGTTTGTTGATGATGCGGCAACACAACAACAAAAACAGCAAGAGCAACAACTTCGCACTCAACAGGCCTTCCTGAAAAACTCAGTGAGTGCGCTACTGCTTGGCGGACCATTAATGGCATGGGGCGTCTTTGGTGGCAACATGACCATCGCAACACAAAATGATCAACTGGCTTGGGGATTCATTGGTGTAATCTGCCTAGTGCTACTAGCCACCTCTGGGCGGAACTTCTTCACTAACGCGTGGCAATCCTTGATGCATAAACGCGCGACCATGGACACGCTAGTAGCTTTGGGTACAGGCGCAGCATGGTTCTACTCAATGCTGGTTGTGCTCATTCCATCATGGTTCCCCGAAGCCTCTCGCCATGTCTACTTTGAGGCGAGCGCGATGATCATTGGCCTTATTTCTTTGGGTCACTATATCGAAGCCAAGGCCAAAGCACGCACTACGAAATCGCTACAAGCACTGATTAATTTACAGCCTCAAAAAGCGATGGTTATCGTCGATGGCAAAGAGCAAATTATTGCTGTAGAAGCTATCCAAGTGGGTATGCAGATACGTGTCAAACCGGGTGAGAAAGTACCGGTTGATGGAGTTGTGGTATCAGGTGAGTCTTACATCGATGAATCCATGCTAACTGGCGAGCCGCTTCCCAACGTAAAATCAGTTAATGATGATGTTTCTGCAGGTACCATTAATGGTGATGGCAGCTTAATTATTGAAGCGACAGGAATTGGCTCAAGCACCATGCTGGCTCGAATCATTCAGATGGTTCGCCAAGCACAAAGCAGCAAACCTGCGATAGCGAAACTTGCCGACTCTATCTCTGCCGTTTTCGTTCCAGTTGTGGTTGCGATCGCAGCCGTTGCCGCCCTAGTGTGGTTCTTTTTTGGTCCGCAACCAAGTGCAAGCTACATGCTTGTTGTATCGACGACTGTGCTGATCATCGCTTGTCCGTGTGCTCTAGGCCTTGCGACTCCACTTTCTATTACAGTCGGTGTCGGCAAAGCTGCTGAGTTTGGTGTTCTGATCAAAGATGCGGATGTGTTGCAGTCAACGAGCAAAATCGATGCTGTGGTATTTGATAAGACGGGTACCCTAACCCAAGGTAAACCAAGCGTTCAACAGGCCTTTTATCACAACCTATCAGAACAGGAACTGTTGGCTTACGCCTATTCTGTTGAAGTTGGTTCAGAACACCCGCTTGCCAAAGCCGTTTGCCAGTATGCCGAGAACTTAGAAGTTTCAGCACTCCCACACAGCGACTTTGAAAACCGCCGAGGCCTTGGGGTACAAGCCAACATTAACGGAAAACACGTTCAAGTCAGCTCTCTGAAATACCTAACCCAACTCGGCATTGATACTCAAATAGGTAGTGACTTTATTGAACTTTGCCGCACGCAAGCATGGACGCCAATCTTCGTCGTCATCGACCAAAAACTGGAAGGCATATTCGGCATTTCAGACGCGTTAAAAATAGATAGCAAACAAGCGATTGCTCAACTAAAATCCGCCGGAATTCACACAGTGCTACTCACTGGCGACAACGACTCGGTTGCTCAAGCGATTGGCAAAAGCGTCGGTATCGATGAGGTTATCTCTGAAGTACTTCCAGAGCAGAAGGCGCAACATATTGTTGAGCTTCAACAACAATATAAGAGTGTAGCAATGGTTGGAGACGGTATAAACGACGCACCTGCACTGGCTCAGGCCGATATAGGTATCGCCATGGGCAGTGGCAGTGATGTGGCGATCGAGAGTGCACAAATGACACTTCTCAACTCATCACCTCTATCTGTTAGTAATGCGATAGAACTGTCCCAAGCAACGGTGAGAAACATGAAGCAAAACCTCTTTGGTGCCTTCATCTACAACTCACTGGGCATTCCCATCGCGGCAGGTGTGCTCTACCCATTTTTCGGATTTTTACTCAGCCCAGTGGTGGCAGGCGCAGCGATGGCGATGTCGTCCATTACTGTGGTAAGTAATGCCAATAGATTGAGACTGTTCAAACCGACCCATTCTAATATCAACAATAATCCTATTAATGAGGTTAGCCATGATTCGTAAAATTATGACTCTTACTGCACTCGCTGCAATTTCAGGACAAGCTCTCGCAACTGATGTTCTAAACCATAAATCACCATACTGCGGCTGTTGTACAGAATGGACAGAGCACATGCGTGATGCTGGTTTCGATGTAACAGAGAAACTCCACGATGATATGAACCCAATCAAGCAAAAGTTAGGGGTCACCCCTGAGCTGGCATCTTGCCACACGGCAGAGATTGATGGTTATGTATTTGAAGGTCACATCCCAGCAGAAGACGTGAAAGCCTTTTTAGAAAACCCACCACGCAATGCGATTGGTTTGGCGGTTCCGGGTATGCCAATGGGCTCACCGGGTATGGAATATGGCGATAAGAAAGACGAGTACTCTGTGTACGCGTTTAATGATAAGGGTCAGGTGTTTGAGTACCGTCACTATAAAGGTAACTAGAGTACCAATTCACCTAAGGTAGAAAATTTAAAGCATAAAAATAGAGCCTAGTATCAAGCAAACCCAAGACTGTGGTTTGCTTACTAGGCTCTTTGCTTTTGGACAGTAAAGCAAATCTTGTCGCGGTACCAACCGGGCTGTTAGTACCGCTATATTCCCCTCGCTAATTAGCTAGCAAGCTATTTAACAAAGAAGTTCACTCAGCTAATAATCTAATCGACTAAGCAGCTAAGCGAATCAGCTTAGAAGCCGTAAGAAGCACCGAATACGAATGCGTTGTTAGCATTGTCAGCTTGGTTACGGTACTCAAAGTAAGGTTGAACACCTTGACGAGTCCATGTAGCACGAAGCTCGTGGTCCATTGTGTTATCAGCGTCGCTGATTACGTATACGTTGTTGTAGCTAAGCGCTAGTTCAGCATTTACTGCGTAACCGATACGGTTGTCAAAACGAGTTTGGTCATCAGCTTTGCTGTCTTCCATTGCGTGGTAACGAGTACGGTTACTAATAGAGATACCGTTATCGAAGTTGTAGCCGATCTTAACTAATGGACGATACTGAACCGTTTCGCCGTTATTTAGTAGGTGGTGGTAACCAGCTGCAACCCATAGGTTGTCATTGATGTTATACATCTGCTCAACACCTAAAGTGATGTATGGAGAGTTACCTAGGCCGCTATCTTGGATTGCGTCATTGTCGTACTTACCAAGAGAGATACCATCGAACTCTGTTAGTAGCGTTGTACCAGAGTCAAACGTGTGTCCAGCTTCTAGAGTAGACGTAGCGTTTGGTTGGAAATCAGAATGAAATTGAACGTTACCTGTAACGTAAGAAGAACCAGCAAAAGCACTAGAAGCGAAAGCAAGAGAAAGAGCACTTAGAGCGATAATTTTTTTCATAGTAAACTGCCTTAGTTTGATTTTTTCAGCGGCATATCTTCGGTATATCATTCACCTTCACCGCTTGAGTAATTGGTCGCCTCCCTGGCATGAAATCTATGTTGCTCGAATTAATTTGCGTTTCAAAATAAAAGGGACAACAGAGTGATCCCTCTCACTATCAAAAAAAGACAAGTTATTTAACACCTTAAAATCAATAACTTAAAAACATAAAAATTGATAAAAAACTCAAGATTGAAAAGTATACAGATCGGGATCACGTTATTTCACGAAGAAAAATTAGATTTAGATAGTTGAATCACATCTGATTTAGAGTTTTTTACAGGGGACTTATTTTTTGAAGAGAATAATGAGAAGCGCGTCACTTTTGGGATTAAAGTCACCTTATGTGCATTGTTGATGATATGAACAAAGGCGATTTCTATATGTTTCAGTTTTGGATAAACACCTAATTCGCAGTAAACAAAAAGAGCTCCCGTTTTATCTTGAATAAGATAAAGGTCAGGAGCTCTTCTACTAATAGTGCTTATCGATTATTTAACTGAGGTCACTCGACTTACTTTCTCGCCACTTTCAGAGATAGAGCGGATATACGTTTCACCAGAAACCGATGGACGTTGCTGCTCATCATACGTTAGCCAGTTTTCACCATCTGCTGAGTATTGCAGCTCTACACCTGGGAATTGAATGTTCATCGCTAGCTTACCGTCAACAACCTTCGCACCTGGAACTGGTAGTCGGTAATCAATACCTGCTTTTTCTAGCTTAGCTAGTTCACGTTGACCAAGAATATTCGCAAAGCGATTAAAGTCGCTGTTCAACGCTTGCTTATTCACTAAGTTAGTTTCTTGAGAGTATTCAACACCAACCTTGTAGTCGTTTTCCCACTCAGCTCGGTGCCATGCACGCTCTGCTGCTGCTAGTACACGAGGGAACACCATGTATTCATATTGCTCGTCAGTACGTACTGTTTCTGACCAAAGTTGAGCTGACAGACCGTAGAAAGGTTTCGCTTCAACCTCACCTTTACCTGAGAAACCATTACCATCACGGTCTAATGATGTTTCTGCGTTTTGTGGCATGTTTTCTGGTGCGAAGCCAAACATCTTACGAGTATCGGTTGCACGTGTTGCCCAGTAGTAACCGCGCTCAGCTGCATCAACTTCGTATGGCATATCCATGTATACGTAGTCTGGGTTAGAGACAATCACGTCATACCCTTTTGCTGACCAATCGTATACTGATGAAGTTCCGCCCCAGTAAAGAACGTCCCAGAAGTTCACGCGAGTGCTTTCGGTTGCAAATGCTTCTTCACCTTCGCTGTATTTCAGACCATCTTGCCATGCTTGGAAGTGTGGAATACCCTTCTCAGCAACAATCTTAGAAACCTGTTCTGCGAAGTGGCTTGGTAGATGACCGAAATCGCTTACAGTACCATCAGCGATCAATGACTGACATTGTGGTGATTGTTGGAACGGCTTATCTTGCTTAGACAAATCGATATTGCCTTTCCAAGCCACTTTATCTTCTGCATTAATATCTTGTAAGCCTGCACCTAACTTGATGTTTTTCGCCTCATCGCCACCAAAGTGCCAAGTCGTTAGCGGAACGCCCGCTTCTTGGTGCATTGCCGCCACTTCAGAGATTACTTTATCGACGAAGTGAGTTGATGACTCCATACATGGGTTAATGAAGCTTTGCTTATCGTAGAACTGAACCGTGGTTACGTTCGATGTATCTTGTGGATCCATCAAGCGGTATTCGTTCGCTTCTGCTTCTTTGCCTTCCGCCATGAGACGAGTGTAACGCGCTTCCATTGATACCACAGCTGAACGAGCGTGAGCTGGCATATCAATCTCAGGGATAACTTCGATGCTGCGCGCTTTAGCGTAGCTTAAGATTTCGACGTAATCCGCTTTACTAAAGAAACCAGAGCCAAAGTTGTCTGTTGTTGGACCAGAACCTAGCTGAGGCAGTAAGCAGCTTTGTTCATCCAAATCAAAACAACGATTAGACCCTACATCCGTTAGCTCTGGTAAACCTGGGATTTCTAAACGCCAGCCTTCATCATCCGTTAAGTGAAGGTGCAGTTTATTCATCTTGTATGCCGCCATTTGATCTAGCGTTGCTAGGATGGCATCTTTTGAGTGGAAGTTTCGAGCAACGTCCACCATCACACCACGGTAATCAAAGCGCGGTGCATCTTTAATTGACAGTTGTGGTAATGATTCAGCGTTCTGACTATCTATTAGGCCAAAAATAGACTGAACTGCGTAGAAAGCACCCGTTTTATCAAACGCTTTAATCGCAATCCCCTCTTCCGAGATGCTTAGTTCATAAGCGCCAGATTTTGCTAAATCACCCGTAAACTGAGTAGGAACAACGGCAACACTTACAGGAAGGTCACCACTCACATCTACGTTTACCACATCTGCACGTTCTTCAATTGCTGCGAACTGATCAGCGTCGAATGCGTCTTTTGGTAAAGCAATACCACCAGCAATACTCACGGAACCTTCACCCGCTTCTACCGACATTGGTGTTGGCAGTAGCGTTGTTGATACATCTTGAGTTGCTAGATCAGCATTCTTTTCAAAACGCGTCACCGCTGTCGCCATTACGTTATTGTCATCAGGCGTACGCTTAAGGTTATTACCCTCTAGACCGGTTACGAACGATGCAACATCTTCTGTATTCAGTGATGCAATCATCTTAGGTTCTGCGTTTGGCGCCGTCACGAATGCACCTGGCATAAAGTCAGTTTCAAACAGTTGCCAGTATTCACTCGTTAACGGAAGAACCACTTCTTCACCAGCTGCAAAGCCGTCGAATTTTTCAGTGGGTTCTAGCTTGTGAAGGTCACCAGTAACACGAGTGATCTTAAATTGCTCATTATCAACATCTAGGATAAGACGAATACTGTGGAAGTAGATGCTCCAATCTTTAGAATCAATCGCTTCGCCTTCATTAGTTAGTGTCATGTTTACTTTGTTACATGACGCCCATTCAGCACCTAGGTCCTGACAAGCTAAGCCTTCATTCGCACCGTGGTTAGTTAGAATTTCGTACTGTACATCAAGATTGTCAGCCAGTGCATTCACTACTTTTTGTTCTGGTGCTTGTGTTACTGCACAACCCGTTAGGCCAGCCAATACCGCTACAGATAGTAAGTTTCTCTTCAACATCGTATTCACCCATAAATTAAAATTTGAGTAAGAAGCAAAATGGAGCGCTTCGAAAGTTAGATAAACTATATGGGCTTATTTTTTACCGTGAATTAAAT
>NZ_MCYD01000643.1:0-9278 GCF_002876325.1 Vibrio sp. 10N.261.52.A1 | reverse complement strand
CATTAAAGATGGTGTCTGCTGGCAATGGGCCAACCAAATTAATCCCATCTTTTTGACGAATTTTTTCTAGCGTAGGGGTGATGGTTTCAATTTCTTCACGTCCTAAACAACCATCTTCACCGGCATGTGGATTCAAACCACATACGTAGATAGTTGGTCTCTCAATCGCAAACTTTTCGACCAAATCTTTATTCAGAATCGCAATGATTTGCTCTAATCTGTCTTCAGTCACTGCTTGAGATACATTAGCTAGTGGGATATGTGTTGTTACTAATGCAACACGCAGCCCTTCTGTTGCCAACATCATCACCACAAGTGGCGTGTTGGACTTCTCTGCAAAGAACTCGGTATGGCCGCTAAAAGCAACGCCAGCTCGGTTAATTACACCCTTGTGAACGGGGCCGGTGACAATAGCATCAAATTCATCATTCATACAGCCAATTGCTGCGGTTTCTAAAGTATTTAATACGTAATGACCATTAGCTTCGTTAAGTTGGCCTGCAACAGCGCTTTCAGCAAGTGGAATGTGTTTCACAACCAGCGTGCCAGAGCGTTGCGGCTGCTTAGGTGCAGCTGCGTCGTAATCCAGCAGTTCTACTTCAATACCCAGCAGTTCAGCACGTTCCGCGAGTAGGTTTTTATCTGCACAAACCACAAGTTGGTGAGGCCAGCTTTCTTGAGATAGCGCCAGAGTTAAGTCTGGTCCTATCCCTGCGGGTTCACCCGCGGTAATGACAATACGTTTAGTTGTCATCTTGGTCGTCCTCAACCATTTCAACAAAGGCACTCGCTCGTACTTCTTGCAGCCAAGCTCCTGCTTCTTCGTTGAACTTACGGTTAAACAAAATTTGGTAAGCTTTGTTTTTCAACGCTGAATCAGTGCGGTCGACTTCACGGCGGTCCAGTACTTCGACAATGTGCCAGCCATGAACGGTTTTAAATGGCGCACTAATTTTACCTTCCGGTAGTGTTTCTACTTGGTGTTTGAATTCAGGAACATACAAATCCGGTGTTTGGTAGCCTAGTTCGCCATCTTGAACCGCTGAGCCCGGGTCTTGGCTGTATTGCTGAGCTAGGTCACCAAAGCTTGCTTCGCCTGCATTTACACGACGAGTGATCTCTTCAAGCTGCTCTTTAGCCCCGTCATCACTTAGGATTACGGTTGGTTTAATAAGGATATGACGAGCATTTACTTCAGTAACTGCTACTGTCTCTAAGCCTTTCACATCTTCAATTTTTAGAATGTGGAAGCCGACTCCGCTGCGGAAAGGACCAATGATACTGCCTTTGTTTTGCATTTTGATTTGGTCTGCAAAGATGGTTGGCATCTCTTCTTTACGCATCCAGCCCCAATCACCACCTTGTAGGGCTTTAGGGCCTTTAGAGTAAGTATAAGCCATGGTGCTGAAGTCTTTACCAGAGTTAAGCTCTTCTACAAGTTCTTTGGCTTGAGCTTCTAGCTCTTCTTTGGTTTGGTCATCGTTGAAACGAAGTTGAATGTGCCCAATCTTGTATTGAACTGTCGCATTCGTCTCTTGAGCAAGAATATCCGCTAGGTTGTCTACTTCTGCTGGAAGAATGTTGATACGACGACGAACAAGAGCATTACGGGCTTCACTGGCCGCGATCTCTTTTCTTACTTGCTCACGGAATGCGTTGTAGCTCAGGCCTTCTTCTGCAACCGATGCGGTGAGTTGTTCTACGGTTTGGTTGTTATCTTTGGCGATGCCCTCAATCGCTTGATCAAGTCGAGCATCATCAATACGAACACCGATTCGTTCTGCTTCTTGAGTTTGGATGGTATCGATGATCAGCTTTTCAAGTACTTGTTCATCAAGCACGTCTTGAGAGGGTAATGTCTGACCGCTTTTCTTCGCATTTGCTCGTAGCGTTTTCATCGACGTATCGATGTCGCTCTGCAAGATCACGCCCTCGTTGACGATCACTCTTACGCTGTCGAGTTCAACTGGCGCAGCAAAGCTTGTTGATACAGTGCAAGCTGCTGCGATAGCGATTAATGTGCGTTTCCACAATGTCATGTGTAATCCTTTAAATTTACTGATGTGTTATCAATAAAGAAAATTAGTTATTTAAGAAGAATGGGCGACCGTAGCTCAGAGAGTTATCGGAGCTGCTTTCCCCAATAGCGCCAGAATCAGAGCCGATATTGGTACCAAAGCCAATAATACCGAAGTTCACACTGAAGTTGTTTTCGTATTCAGGTGTGGTATTTGGGTTACTAATATTATTTGTCAAACGGTTACTATAGGTAAAGCCGATGTACCAACAATCCGATCTGTAGTTTAAACGAGCTAACCACTCTAGATCTTCTTGTGTGGTTAAGTCGTAGAAATATTGAGCACTTGTGCTCCATTTCGGTGAAATTTGGTAGGCACCAAGTAAACCCGCTTGTGAAATACCGTCTCTTGTTATTGATGATACGTTAAAGTCTACAGTTTCATTTATGTACTCTTCTGTTACATAGCGGTAGTTAGTTTGTATGTAACCGCCTGCGAAGCGATATTCTAATGTGCTGTTTGCAAGTTGCATCGCTGTGCTATCAATGTCGTACTGTACGCCACCATGGTAGAACAGGTAGTCATCATAGTTAAAATCCATTTCAATAGCCCAAGACGAATAGTTAGTTTTTTTGTCTGAGTCGTCGTTGTCTAAAGTCTGTTTTGTATCTTTGTCGATATAAAAAATTTGACCGAAAGAGATATTGAGGCGCTCTCGGTATTCATCATCAAAGAAACGAGACGAGGCGCCATAGCTGATTTGGTTTGCTGAAGCGATTCGGTCTACACCACTGTATTTACGACTTCTAAATAAGCCGTAGTAATCTGTTTGTAATAGTGTCGTGTCGTACAGGCCAATATCACTTTGATCTTGCTCTGGGACATACAAATACTGAACCTGTGGTTCGAGTGTTTGCGTGTAGTTACCAACAATAGTGGTATCACGTTCAAGAACGATACCGGCATGGCTTCGAAATTCAGGGATAACTCGACTTACCGACTCTTCTAAGCCTTCATAGTCAGAACCTGCACCAGTATCAACACCATCAAGGTCCTGTTGGTAATAAGTGCCAAGTAATCTTGCTTCTGTCGTCCATGTACCCCAAGTATTTCCAACAGGTATAGTAATACCTGGTTCTACGTGGATACGATTCGCTGATGGTTTGCCTTTTGCGTCGGTATCAAATATCGATACATGACTGATCATATCGAAGTCCAAATATTCCATCACCTCAGGCGCGTAGTAGTTGTATTCTAACTGAGGCATCAGGCGGTAAGGTAGGTTATTACTGGTTGTTAGGACTTGGAAGTCTCGGACAAGCACTGACGCATCCCAATTGTGAGAACGGTAAGTTGCTTGGCCTTCCTGTAATAGTTGGCCATCTTCACGGTTACCAATGCTGCTTCCGCTAACGTCAGTGAAGTAGTCGATATCACTGACTTTAGAATAATCAATTTCAAATAACCAAGATTGTTGGAATATTCCTCTGTGTTCTAGTTGCGCGCCCCAGCGGTCACCTTTCTCTTTGAACTTCTGATCATCTGGTAGGTATTCAGACTTAATGCTACCTGAACCGAAATCGCTCAAGTAACGGAATTTACTGTTCAGTTGCGTTCCACGCTCTTGCATGTACTTGAACGTCGTTTCCAAGTCATAGTTTGGTGCCAAGTTCCAATATACTGGGATCTCGGCTTCAAAACCGTCGCTTGAACCGTAAGATACGGTTGGGTATAGGAAACCTGTCTTACGAGTGTCACCAACTGGTACGGTCAAGTAAGGCAAGTAAAAGACGGGAACACTTTGAATTTCAAAACGTGGGTTATAAAAAGTAGCTTGCTCTTCATCTTGATCGACACTAATGCTCGATGCTCTCAGACGCCACGCATTGTCCCCAATAGGACAAGAGGTGATCGAGCCATCTTCGATCTCATAAACCGCTTTACCTGTTTTTGCGATGTAAACGGCATCACCACGGCCTGGTTCACAAAGAAATTCGTAGTCGGTATTTTCTAGCGTCATTTCATCAGTCGTCAGATTATTAGTTGCTCTGTCTGATATTGATTTAATTTGACCATCACTAAAGTTTACGTTGCCTTCAGCTACAACGATGTTTTCTTGTTGGTGAAGGGTTACATTATCGGCAAGGATGGTCTTGTTTCCTTGCGTAACTCTTACGTCACCTGAATATATTGCCTTGTCACCATTGATAGCCTCTAAGCGATCTGACTCAACATGAGCGGGTAGTTGAGTCTCGTTTTCTGCAGCGGGCTCGATCAAGCATTGATCTATAGAGGGCATTTCCTGCACACTACTATCGGTTATTGTTTCAGCTTGAGTTGTCGACACGTATAACGCCGTACTTATAGACGCGGCTAACAAGGTGCGGGAAAAAGATTGCATGAAGTTGAACTATCCTGTGTCACTAGATGAAGGGTTGATCTAGTATCAATCCAATTAATAAAGCATTTTCCTTATGATAAAGGAAATATTAGCATTCAGCATCATCAGACAGCATTACTCAGATAAAATTCATAGATAGAGAACACATAATGCAAATATTTGGCAAAATTTTGGGCGCTTTCTTTGGCTTTCTATTTGGAGGGCCACTTGGTTTAGTTTTTGGTCTATTTTTAGGACACCAATTCGATAAAGCTCGCCGACTGAACCAATCTGGGTTCAACACCTCTGGTTTTGGGCGTGGTCCAAACCAAGCTGAAAGACAAAACGAGTTTTTCAAATCTGCCTTTGCGGTTATGGGGCATGTTGCTAAAGCGAAAGGCCAAGTAACTCGCGAAGAGATTCAACTGGCTTCTACTATGATGGAGCGTATGAATCTTCATGGCGAGCAACGCAGAGCGGCACAAGATGCATTCCGCGAAGGAAAAGAGAGCGACTTCCCGCTTAGTGATGTCCTAGAGCGCGTAAAAATCTCATCGGGTGGACGTTTTGACCTCCTTCAGTTTTTTTTAGAGCTTCAAGTATCAGCAGCATTTGCCGATGGAAGTCTGCACCCAAGTGAACGTCAGGTTCTTCATAAGATTGCTCAAGGTCTTGGCTTTTCTGCAGAGCAACTTGAGCGCCGTTTACAGATGCAAGAGGCGGCATTCCGCTTCCAACAACAGGGTGGAAGCTTCGGCGGCGGTCATCACCAAGGGCAGTCGTCTGGTTGGCAACAAGCATCACAACAAAATCAACTTGGCGATGCATTTAAGGTGCTAGGTGTAAGTGAAAGTGCGGATGGCAAGGAAGTGAAAAAGGCCTACCGTAAGCTGATGAATGAGCATCACCCAGATAAACTGATGGCGAAAGGTCTACCGCCAGAAATGATGAACGTTGCAAAAGAGAAATCACAAGAAATTCAAAATGCTTACGACCTAATAAAGAAGATCAAAGGGTTTAAGTAATCGAGTACAAAGCCGAGTAATGATAAGAAGTTACTCGGCTTTTTCATTTAAAGGAATAAATATGTCTATCAGTTATCAAGACGTTCTGGACTTTTGGTTTGATGAGCTAACACCAAAGGACTGGTTTACTGGCGATGAGCAAATTGATGCTTTGATTAAAGAGCGATTCTCAGATTTACATCAAGCCGCGATTCAAGGAGAGCTGTTTGAATGGCGCCAAACGGCACAAGGGCGCTTAGCTGAGGTTATTGTACTGGACCAATTTTCAAGGAATATCGGCAGAAATAGCCCTGCTGCATTTTCAGCTGACCCTATGGCGTTAGCATTGGCGCAGGAAGCGGTAGCGGGTGGTTTTGACCATCAACTTGACCAGCAGCAGAAAAGCTTTCTATACATGCCTTACATGCACAGTGAGTCACTGTTAATTCATGATCAGGCGGTTGAACTTTTTTCTCAAACTGGCTTAGAAAATAATCTTGATTTTGAGTTTAAGCACAAGGTTATCATTGAGCGTTTTGGTCGCTATCCGCACCGTAATGAGGTGTTAGGCAGAGCATCAACGCCAGAAGAGGTTGAATTCTTGCAGCAGCCTGGTTCAAGTTTCTAGCTCTAAAACACGGTGAAATAGATGAAAAGAGGCTAGTGGTTAATATATCACTAGCCTCTTTTTTGTTTTAGTCGTGAGCGACTGGCAGCAAGCTATTTTGCTTGGTTGAGTGACCAGTCGTAGTCATAGCTGATTTTGTCGGTATTCTTTACAGGCTCAGCTCGATATTGATCTAAGTGTTGAATCAGCTGCTGTTGGTTACCAAAGTCCACTGCGAACCACTCGTAAATCGATGATAGCTGGAGCTTATTGCCTTTAACCACCACACCTTTGTCACTATTCACAAACTCAGAGGCTGCTTGTTCCAGTAGAGTTTCGGTGTTGTCAGAAGTAAAGGCTTGAGGCTGGAGGTTTGGACACCCTAGGCTGGCACAGTTTACGGCGTAGTGTGTACGTGGATCTCGCCATATTGGTCTTAGGATGCGGTGCTCAATGTCGTTGAGTGTCAGTGATTTACCATTTACTGATACGACATCATCTCCCCATGGCCCAAAGCTAAACAGACCGCCGAGTTTAGTGATAGATTTTACTGGGTAGGCATCGAGAATTAATTCAACAGTCACGGCATTGTATAGATTGACCCAGTAAGCGTACTGCTCTGCTTTTGGGTGCTCGAGTGGGTTCATCTGCTCTAACTGCTTGATGTATTGTTTCAGCTTTGACTTATCTGTAGCGGTCACTGCTTGATAACGAACTAACGTATTTTGCCCCTGTTTAACCAAGTAGCTATCGAGGAATTGCTGCCAGCTTTGATGAGAAACTTGTTCTGAGTTGGCCTCATTACTTTGATTCCAGTACGGCCACAGTTCAGACTTAGGTGCCGACCAAGCTAAGGTTGAAAAAAGTAGGCTGATAATAACGAGTAGTTGTTTCATGGCATTCTCCTGATAGCTGACTACTAAGACCTTATGCTTTACGATTTTCTTTCATGGATCTTTAGTTAAATAACAGATCAGAGTTTGTAGACACTTTAGACTAAAGCTGAACCAAATAAAAAAGGTTGGCACTTGGCCAACCTTTGGATTTATTCAGAAACGTCTCATTATTTTAGGAAGCTAGGAATCTTAGCTTCAAACTCTGAAATCTTATCAGCGTGCTGCAGCGTTAGACCGATGTTGTCTAAACCGTTCAGTAGGCAGTGACGACGGAACTCATCAATTTCAAACGAGTATTGTTTGCCATTTGCGCTCACTTTCATTGCTTCTAGATCAACGGTAACCTCTGCGCCTTCGTTCGCTTCTACGAATTGGAAAATCTCATCCACTTCTTGCTCAGTCAATCGAACAGGAACCATTTGGTTGTTGATTGAGTTACCGTAGAAGATGTCTGCAAAGCTTGGCGCAATCATTACTTGGATGCCGTAATCAGCAAGTGCCCAAGGTGCGTGTTCACGAGATGAACCACAACCAAAGTTTTCACGAGCAAGCAGGATTGAAGCGCCTTGGTAACGCGGAGCATTCATCACGAATTCTGGGTTTGGCTGTTCGCCAGCATCGTCTAGGAAGCGCCAGTCATGGAATAAGTGCTTACCAAAACCAATGCGGTTCACTTTCTGTAGGAACTGCTTTGGAATGATCGCATCAGTATCGATGTTGGCCGTATCTAGAGGAACGACTAATCCGGTGTGTTGTTGAAAACCTGACATGTTAAATCCTCTAATTAAAGTTCACGAATATCGACAAAGTGGCCAGCGATCGCTGCGGCTGCAGCCATTGCAGGACTAACTAGGTGCGTACGACCATCACGGCCTTGGCGACCTTCAAAGTTACGGTTTGATGTAGACGCGCAGCGCTCTTGTGGACCAAGACGGTCGTTGTTCATTGCAAGACACATAGAACAACCTGGTAAACGCCACTCAAACCCGGCTTCTTTGAAGATAACATCTAAGCCTTCAGCTTCAGCTTGAGCTTTTACTTGCTCAGAGCCCGGAACGATAAGCGCTTGCACATGTTTTGCTACTTGGCGACCTTTCGCTACTGCAGCGGCTGCGCGCATGTCTTCGATACGAGAGTTAGTACAAGAGCCAACGAATACTTTATCTACGTTGTAATCTGATAGAGATTTACCCGCTTCTAAGCCCATGTATGCCAGTGCTTTTTCAGCCGATGCTTTTTCAACAGGGTCTGCGAAGCTTTCTGGTGCTGGGATAGGTGCATCAACAGAAATTACCTGACCAGGGTTAGTGCCCCAAGTTACTTGTGGTTTGATGTCTGCGGCTTCTAGAGTTACTACAGCATCAAACTTTGCGTCAGCATCGGTTTTTAGTGTGTTCCAGTATTCAACGGCAGCGTTAAACTCTTCACCTTCTGGAGAGAATTTACGACCCTTGATGTATTCGTAGGTGGTTTCATCCGGTGCAATCAAGCCTGCTTTAGCACCCAACTCGATAGCCATGTTACATACCGTCATGCGGCCTTCCATTGTAAGGTCGGTAATTGCCTCACCGCAGAATTCAACCACGTAGCCAGTACCTCCAGCCGCTGTTGTTTTACCGATGATCGCTAGCACGATATCTTTGGCAGTGATGCCTGGAGCAACCTTACCTTTTACTTCGATCTTCATGGTTTTAGCGCGAGCTTGTTTCAGCGTTTGAGTTGCTAGCACGTGCTCAACTTCTGAAGTACCGATGCCGAATGCAAGAGAACCAAATGCACCGTGTGTTGCGGTGTGCGAGTCACCACAAACGATAGTCATACCCGGTAGAGTAATACCTAGTTCAGGGCCCATTACGTGCACAATACCTTGGTATTTGTGGTTTAGGTCGTAAAGCGTTATACCAAACTCTTCACAGTTTTTTGATAGCGTTTCCATTTGGATACGCGCCATCTCGCCAGAAGCATTAATGTCTTTGGTTTGTGTGGATACGTTGTGATCCATGGTCGCGAAAGTCTTGCCTACTTGGCGAACTTTACGGCCTTTTTCACGCAGGCCATCAAAGGCTTGAGGTGACGTTACTTCGTGAACTAGGTGACGGTCGATGTAAAGGATCGGGTTTTCGCCTTCTGCTGCTACTGCAACGTGCGCGTCGTAAACTTTTTCGTATAAGGTTTTGGCTTGCTGGTTTGTCGACATAGCTTTTCTTCCTTGGGAGCATCAGTCCCAGTGTTTGTTTCTAGCCAAGTCAGGCACTTTGGATGACTTGGCTGGATATTATTCTTATGTACTTACTTTAGATCGTTATGCTTATGAAGCTAAGATGTACTCTGCAATCTTGTCACCCATTTCAGAGGTGGTTAGCGCTTGTTTAT
>NZ_MCYD01000642.1:0-1398 GCF_002876325.1 Vibrio sp. 10N.261.52.A1 | reverse complement strand
GATGAGAATTAATATGCTGTAATTTATGGTTTTATTCGCCCAATAGAGGCGTAATTTGGCTGAAAAGTCCACAGTCACTCGCTTGACGCACTAAAAACCATAATCCTAACAGAAATCAAGCACAAGAATTTGATACTTATCCATAATTGTCCATAGGTGGTCATGAAAGCGTCGATAAGATATGAGATATTATTAATTCTCATTGCATCATGATATAAATTCAATATTCCCAATTAAGAGCACACTCCAATGCAGCTAAGCGCTAACAAGACTGCACAATTTTTTATTCAAAATGAATACCATCAGGTTGAACTCGATGGTTCACGTCTACTGTTGTCGTCAGTGGGAAGTGAGGAACGTATCCCGTTTACTATTTGGAGTGGCAAGATCGCGATCAAACGCGGATTGTTTTGGGGATCGTTACAGTTTTTTGCTAACCAACAAGACGGAAAGCAGCGCAGTTGGTTAGTTCAAGGTCTACCTTGGGACCAGTGTCGTCAGTTTGCACGTGCATCTGTGGCGGCATACCAGAAATGGCACGACACACAGTGTGAGCAGCTGGCCGAACACGTACCTCAATGGGAAGCTGAGTTATTACGCTTAGAGCAACTTCCAGCGTTTCTTCCTCACTCTAAAGTCAACACTTGGGTCGATAAGGTTAACTCTGGCTTAGAGAGTATGACGATGACTCTGGACGAAGCCGCGCAGCGTATGCCAAATCGCATCGCAAGACTGCAGCCGTGGTTGTCTGACACCGAGGCTAAGCAAGCGGAAAGAAACCAGCAATGGCTAGAGACAGAGAGAAAAAACTGGGAAGTCTTGTTTGCTCAGTGTGAGTCATCTCCGTTGAACTTGTCCCAGCAATACGCGGTTCTAATGAACGATGACCACAACCTGATTCTTGCAGGTGCGGGCTCAGGGAAAACCAGTGTTCTGACAGCACGTGTCGCATACTTATTGCAAAGTCACCAAGCGCAAGCCGAAGAGCTTTTATTGCTTGCGTTTGGTCGTGAAGCAGCCGAAGAGATGAAGCAGCGCCTCGACAGTAAAATTGGGTTGTCCGCTGAGAAGGTTCAAGTGAATACCTTCCACCAGTTGGGTTTGAAGATCTTGAATGAGGTTGAAGCCGAGCGTGTGGTGATTTCTCCGTTAGCACTTGATGATAACCAGCGCCAAGCATGGTGTATTGATTGGTTGAAGAAGCACTGGATGACGCCGACCAACTTCAAACGTTGGCAGAAGCATTTATCTAAATGGCCGATTGCTTACCTGACGGGTGATGACGAGCTAGGCAGTCACGTTTCAAACCTTAAACTGATTGGCTGGCTTGAAAAGCAACTAGAACAGCTGAACGCATCAGGCTTAACCAAGAAAGAAGTACAGCAGCAGCTTATTGAC
>NZ_MCYD01000641.1:0-4391 GCF_002876325.1 Vibrio sp. 10N.261.52.A1 | reverse complement strand
ATATATTTATGGTCATTATTAGGTGAAAAGAATTTCTCTATTTACATTTAAATTAACGCATTTTCGTAAAATAGTATTGGCTCTCAAGTTCCTCAGTCTCTCTAACAAAAAACGCAGCCGGTTTGGCTGCGTTTGTTTTGGTTATTTTGGCAGTAAGCCATGTCATGCTTGAGTTTAGCTAGTCAGCCCTAGAGAAGTTCAGGAATAAAGTTAGCGATGATAGACACATCGCTGAAGTTGCGATACCCGCGCACCATGATGCTGAATTCGCCCGCAGGTTTGTTTAATACACATTGTTCGTTGCTGCTGTTCTGGTATGGGCGGCAGTCAAAGTTTGATTTTGACGCCACACCGTTATATTTGACGTATAAGTCGGCATCGCCACTGCGAGGGCCAGTCAAAGTTACCGTTAACTGACCAGCTTGCTGAGTTGTAAAGTTGAAGAATTGCTCTTCACCATAGCCAGCAGATAGGTCGCCAACAGGGACACCAGGCTCTAGCTCTGTTGGCCCAGTAACGGGTGAATCAAGGCTGCTTTCAACGAGGTAAGCAATCGCCAGTTTCGCGAACTTCGAGGCATGGGTTGCCGTCGGGTCTGAGTTCTCTAACGTATCATGCTGCGTGTGGATGCTCGGGTTGTAATCGTTGAACATGCTCTCGAATGGCATAGCTGCAGGGTAGCCAACGTTGTGCCATGAGGCGTGATCGGAACAGGCATAACCACAACGGTCAAAACTGTAACTGATGTCGCTAGCGTAGGTATCAATCAACTCGCTCAGGTAAGCCGTTAGGTTGCTGTCGGTGTAGTCGGTGATGAAGGTAATATCGTGCGCGGAACCGTTGTAGTTAGTCATGTCCAACTGAAGTACAGAGATAACATTCGCTTGTTCGTCTCTCAGAGCATTAGCAACATCTTGTGAACCACGCAGTCCCACTTCTTCAGCCGCATAGCCATAGAACTTGATGGTTTTGTCTGGTTGAATACCACTAGCTATCATCAAACGCAGCGATTCTGTGACGGTAGCAATACCAGAAGCATCGTCATCAGCCCCGGGGGAAATAGTGCCTTCACTTGTCCAAGACCCTACGGTTGAATCAAGGTGTCCGCCAACGACAACGATCTCTTCTGGATACTTCGCGCCAAGTAAGGTGACTTCGACGGATTTTTGCGGATACTCTGCGTGCGTGATTTGGCGTGCCGAAGCGTATGGCACATCTTTGATTTCCCTTTTCCAACGCTCTAGCAGCCAATCTGAAGCAGCAACACCCGTAGAAGTGGTATAAAAACGGTTGGTGAAGTTGGTTAGATTTTCGATGGTCGTAACCATATTGCTTGGCTCAACCTGAGCGAGTAAATCATTCACTGTATCTTGGTGGCTGATCGTCGGCTTTTCGAAGGTGCTCATTGTCAGCGGCATTGCGGCAGCTTTTAATGCGCTAGCCTTGTTTTCATGCACCATGTAGCCACCACAGCGGTGGGTTTCTTCGTGCATGTGGCTAGAAAGTTTAGCCAACTGTTTTGCGTTGATTTTTGCAACGATGGAGTGTTTGTTTCCATTCACCGCTGGGTATACCGTTGCGCCGTGTTCCACTATCAGGTGTTGAGCGTCAGCATCGGTTGTGATCCAAACTTCAGAGTTTTCTGGCGGTGTGATTCCTAAAGATGCATAAGCCGTAGCGCTGCCAAATAGAGCCATAGCGAGGATACTTTTTTGAATAGCCATTTGATGTCCTTTTTATCGTTATATTTTTGTTTTTTTTATTGTTTTAGCTATGAGGGTTTTCATTACCCACATAGTCAAAGGGCCCCTTTCGGAGCCCTGAATTAACTATCGATTATTGTGTTTTGATGAAACGGTAGTGCTTGGTTTCTGAACAAACATCACTTGAGGTACATACTTGGTACTCCACATCTACCGTACCGTTGTGACGGAACTTATCGACGTATGAGTTGAAGTCTGTTGCACCAACACTCTTGCCGTTACGTTTAATCACAAAGTAGTCGTTTGTGTCGTAATCCCATGCGAGTTTAACGCGAGCTTTGCCATTCGGATTCTTATTACCGAACTTCAGTTTTAGTGGGAAACCTTCCGCAGAGTCGCCTTCAATCGTGATCGATTTACTTGTTGATGTTGCAACGCCAGCATCGTCAGTGACGGTCAGTGTTACCACGTAGTCACCCGCTTCAGCGTAAGTGTAGCGAGTTACTTCACCCGTTTGCGTGTTGCCATCGCCAAGGTTCCATTGGTAAGAGATGATTTGGCCGTCGCTATCTGAGCTTGTGCTGCGAAGTTCGACTTCTTTGCCAACCACAGTGTGTTCGAACGAAGATACCGGTGGTACGTTAGTGCTGCCAGCTTCGTATGACGCTTTCAGGTTGGCACCTGTGTAATCTGAGTAGCCTAGAATGTTAACGGTGTAGCGACCAGCTGTTGGGTTATCGATAACACAGACTTCATCGGTCACGCTTTCACTTTTACAGATGTTCTCTTGTGGGTTTGGTGCATAATCGAGACCGACATACATATCTGGATCACCTGTAGAGACAGCCAGATCAATCGTCAGTTTGTTTTGGCCTTCTGGTACTTCGATATCAAAGTAAGTCTTGGAACCTGTTTCACCAGCCACTGGTGCTTCAACACCATTTTCTAGACGCTGATATTCAGGCTCTGGCGGTAGTGGTGGCTCATCACATGGTGTTACACCAACCAGTGCGAACGCGGAAACCACATCTTCGGTACTGTAACCAAGGTCAGTGGCTGAGTTTTTCACGCCACACGCACCTTGCCAGAAATCACTGTTTTCCGACCAGTAGATCTGGTTAGCCAATACGAACAACTCGAATGCTTTCTTTGTATCCCAACCCTGTGTCGTTGCAAGGTGGTAAAAGGCCTTGTTGAATACACCTGAGCTGTAGTGCACGTTCAAGCCATCGTAGTATTCCGATGCGTTGTTGATTGAAGAACCGTCACGTGATGGGTCATCCATGTAACGTAGAGCACCGTCACCTTTGAAGATATTACGACCGACCATCCAGTCGTTGGTGCCTTTCATGTAATATTCTGCAGCTTCACCAGCGATGTCTGAGAAGGCTTCATTCATACCGCCAGATTGGTTTGCGTAGATCAGACCTGAGTTTTGCTCAGTGAAACCGTGGCTGACTTCGTGTGCTGATACGTCAAGGCTAACAAGCGGGTAGAAGAAGCTTTCACCATCGCCAAATGTCATTGCCTTACCATCCCAGAATGCGTTCTCGTAGTTTGAGCCGTAGTGAACACGCATCATGAGTTTGAAAGAAAGTGGTGCAGTATCGAACCAGTTTTTGTACATATCGAAGACAACGTTACCGAAGTAGTGGGCATCGTTTAACGGAGAATAGGCACCGTTTACTTCTTTATGTTCGTTGCGAGGGCATTCGTAGCTGTAAACAGTATCGCCATCTGTTGCGCCATTTAGGTCAACCGTGACAACGTTGTCCGACTCCATAACACATTGAGTACCGTTTTCTTGTACATCAAGATAGTGATAGTCCGTACCATATTCGTACATGCCTGTTTTTTCGTTACCACCAGGCCCTGTACCGATCTGTGCGTGAGCAATACCTTCCCAGCGGTCGATGATTTCACCCGTATGAGCGTCGAGCATTGTGAATGGGCGTGAAGGCTTTTCGCTACCTTTCACAAGGTAAGAAACCACGTACACGAGGCGTGTCTTATCAGCCCCTTGTGCTCCAACACCTTGCTTTGACGCGCCTTGGTAGATAAACAGCTCATGTTGTACGTTGTCTAGTGATTTGCTAGCTACGCTCTGGGCTTTTAGGTCTTTACTCGCTAGTTCAACAGCTTGAGCACTGTTGATGGATGGCTTAACGAAAGATCGCTCCAGAGTGGTGGTTTTTAAGTAGCGACCTTGAACAGACTTAAGCGCGCCACCTTGAACACTTTGGGTTGCGTTTAGGTAGTGTCCCCAAACCGGCGTTCCCCAAATGTTTTGTTGGATCTTAACTTTGTAGATACCACGCTTTTTCAGGTTAACTTCCTTAACCATCTTGAAGCTTGAGGCATTACTGACGCCTAGCTGAGTATTTAACCCAGAGAAGCTAGTAAAGTTGATCGGTTGATTAATGCTAACGGACTCACCCGCGTGTACGGATAAAGACATAGCACTCGCTATAGCAACGGCAACTAAACGCTTTTTCATTTTCATTGTTATTTTCTCTTTCCATGTAAAATCCATGAAAACGTAACAAAAATATCACATTGAATTTACATTATTCGATCGAATTAATTAGTAGCATGGCAGGGCTCTCTTTTATTCATGAAATCTATATTTCTCGTATTTACAGATGGTTATGATTTATGTTTATTTTTCGATGTGCTTATATTTTTTAT
>NZ_MCYD01000640.1:8572-9011 GCF_002876325.1 Vibrio sp. 10N.261.52.A1 | reverse complement strand
TTTTATATAAGATGGAAAACTTTTAACTCTGAAAGATTAGCTCTTAAACGTGTTTGCAATCTCTTTCAATGAAGCCGCCAGTTCAGCTTGTTCTTTGGCGGTTGCTGCAATTTGAGTTGCGCCTGTGGTCGACTCTGTCGATTTCTGCTCAACCGCCATCACGTTTTGCGCGATATCTTGAGTCACGACGGCTTGCTCTTCTGTCGCTGTAGCGATCTGTTCGGTCATGCTAAATATCTCGCTTACCGATGCTGAGATACCTTGTAAGGTGTTCTCAACCTCTTTTGAATCCTCAACCGCTTTAGACGACATCTTCTGGCTGTTATCAATAACATTGAACGCCGTCTGCACATCAGACTGTAGCGAGCTGATAAAGCCTTCAATTTCAGCTGTCGATTGCTGGGTGCGCTGCGCCAGTGTACGAACTTCATCGGCTACG
>NZ_MCYD01000640.1:0-7815 GCF_002876325.1 Vibrio sp. 10N.261.52.A1 | reverse complement strand
ACCGCAAAACCACGACCTTGCTCACCCGCTCTTGCCGCTTCAATTGCCGCGTTCAATGCTAACAAGTTAGTCTGTTCAGCGACGGACTTAATCACATCAATCACACTGTTGATGTTATTACTGCTCTCATGTAAGTGCGTGATCTTTTCCGCTAGATCATTAATTTCAGATGCCAGTTTTTCAATCGAGTGATAAGAATCCTGAACAGTGCTCAAACCTTCTTGTGACTGCTCATCGACCATTTTAGCGGAGCTGGCTGTCTGCTGAGTTTTTGCCGCGACTTCATTTACCGTAGCCGATAACTCTTCTGTCGCCGTCGCAACTAAACCGATTTGATCTTGTTGTTGAACTAGCGTATTCGAGTTGTAATGGCAAGTTTGTGAGGTTTCTTCAGCGGCTGAAGCTAAGGTCAGACTCGACTGAGACAAGTTGTCGATAACGTTTGAAAACTTCTCTAGCGTTTCGTTCAGTGCCAAAGAGATCTGTCCAAGCTCGCTGTTACCAACATACTTAGCACGAACCGTTAAGTCATTGTCATTACGAACTTTAGACAACATCACCGTCAGATCTTTTACTCTCATCGTTAGGTCGCTGATTGCCTTAACGCTCACAAAGGTCGCAAACAAAGTGACCAAAGCAAACAGAAAGATACTCATCATCATCGCAGACTGCGCCTCTGACATCTTTTTCTCAGTCAACGCAATCAATGATTCTGCTAAGTGGTTTTCTGTTTTCTTTAGCTGAACAATACGAGCAGTAGATTGAGAGAACCAGTACACAGGGTCGACATCAAAGCCACTCATCTTAGATTCAGCCAAACTACGAAGTTTTTCTACTTCTGCTACAGAGCGATCGTTTAACTGTTGCTCAAAGAAACGAACGTTCGCTGGGGTGCTCAACACTTCAAAATTCGAAAAGTAGGTATTTTGCTCTGTCACCAAAGAGATGAATTTCACCAGCATACCTGGGCCAAATTCATTTTTAGAAAAGGTGTTATTTAGCACAGCACGCTCAATACCCGCACGCTCTTTACCTTGCAAAAAGTTGTAATAAGCGATGGTTTCCGTGGTGATGGTGGCATCAGAGCTTAGCTCTGCTATCAACGCCGAGACACTCAATAATTTTGCGTTAAGTTTTGTGTAATAGCCCAAAGCTTCAGAAAGTGGTATCGACTGAGAATCAACTCGGTTACGAATAGAAGTAATTTGGTTAAGACTTTGGCTAATTTCATTGTTCAGGCGAGTAATCTGCGGTAAATCAATCGCTGCAGACTGCCAATATTCGTTTCTCTGAGCACGTCTATTATCCGCACTGGTTCTTTGAGATTGAAGTTCACTAACAAACTTAGCGCCCTTCGACCCGATAAAACCTGCCGTCATACCGCGTTCTTTTTGTAGCTCATGCACAAGTTCGCTGTACACAACCGACAAACGAGTCAGTTGGTTTAATGAAGACATTTCGCTGGTCGTTTCTACGCTTTTAGAAATCGTAGAAGCACTCAGCCATAGAAACCCTAAGATCGGTAAAATAAGCAAAGCGATGATTTTTTGCTTAAAAGACATATCGGTTAATTTCATTGTTATTTCCTAGCAGCTGACGAATCTTTATCTGTTATGTAATTAGACACACTTCAAAAGTGGTGCGCCTTTACTAATCGGTTTATCAATTAACGTGCCATGTTATCGGCAATCGATAACGCTAGCATTTAACCTTACAAAATTCATTGGTTTATTTATAAATCTGTTAGCTATGCAGCGTTCGAAAACAAAAAAATCGTGCAACAACATTTTCTCGACGCAAGTGACTGAAAAATTAAACTTTTTATTAACACTAAAGAGGTAGAAAAACACTAAAGCTCGGCTGAATACTCACTACATGTTGAGCAGCAACTATGTATAATGCCGCCCCGAAAAGTTAACAATTCAATCAACTAAAAAGCATAACCTGAGGTATTTATGGACTGTCCAGCTTGCGAAGAACACATTGGATGGGAGTGGGTAGAAGAGGAAGCCATCGAGCCCAATGAAGAGTTCGACTGCCCTGAATGTGAAGCAACTCTGATGTACACCATCGATGAAGGCACTTATTACGGTGCACAACATAAAACCGTCGAAGTTATCGACGACTAGCCTTCATCAGACATTGAGAAATATTTCACCGTAGAAGCTGTCAAAGCTCGTCATAAATTGCATTCAATCAAGCGCCTTATGCACCAGCAAGGTGCAAGAACGGCAATTAAGTCGAGTAAAACACACCTTTACTGGAACGAACGTTCAGCATAAAATATTGAACATATGTTCAGATTAATGAAGTAGATGTTATGGCCAAGACTGCGAAGTTCGATAGACAAGATGTAGTAGATAAAGCAACGAACCTGTATTGGGAAAAGGGCTTTCACGCGACTTCCATGCGTAACCTGCAAGATGTGATTGATATGCGTCCGGGTAGCATCTACGCGACCTTTGGCAGCAAAGAGGGTCTGTTTAAAGAGACACTTGCTCGCTATACCGAACTTGGCATTCTCAACCTGAACCGCTTTCGAAGCGAAACAGACTCGCCAATCAAAGCGCTTGAAAGCTTCGTAAAACGTGCAGTTGTTGAATCTAAACAAAGCGCGCCAAACGGCATGTGTATGTTGGCTAAGACGGTCGCTGAGCTGACTGATGAGCACGCCGAATTATTGGAAGAAGCCAAGAAATCACTGAAGATCATGGAAGGTGAGTTCGCTAAGCTGATTACCGAAGCACAAGAGCTTGGTGAAATAAGCCAAGATCGAGAACCTGTTCAGCTTGCTCGACATGTTCAAGTTCAAATAGCAGGCCTGCGTACCTACGCGAAAACCTGTGACGACATCGATTTACTTAACTCAATGGTTGAAGACGTATTTAAGTATCATCCTTTTTAAATGCTGAGCTCAGACATCTCAACAAAAAGACTCCACTGTTAGCTAAGGGCTAGAGCGGAGTCTTTTTAGTTTTGATCTCGTTAACTTTGTAGACGATTAACTCTATAGCTTAAGGGTTATACCTTTCTCATTATCAGCGCCTGCGCATTAAGCATCGCTTCTTTGGTGCTGACATCTAAGATCTTCACATTCGCAAAGCGTTCAACTTCTTTAATCGCCACATCATGAGCGAAGATCACCAACCTCGCCCTTTCAATATCTTTCTGTGTAATGCGATTACCTATTCCATTTGCACCTTGGGTCTCGACCTTTATACGAACTCCAAGGTGATGGGCCGCCTTCTCTAAAGACTTAGCCGCCAAGAAAGTATGAGCAACACCTGAAGGACATGAAGTAATTGCCAACACATCCGCTTGTCCCTCTTCTGTTACCGAGCCACCTGCAGATTGATAAGAAAGTTCGTCGCCCTCTACCACATTCTTTTTGAGCAGTATCACGATGAATGCCGTGGTTAGCGCCCCCGCAAGAGTACCAATGATGTAGCCAATTTTGCCATCGACTACAGGCAGAACAATCCATCCGCCCCATGGTGCATGGTTTACCACATGGAACATAAAGCCAACCACGTTACCGACAATACCACCAGCAACCACAGCAGGTAGCACTCGCGCAGGGTCAGCGGCGGCAAAAGGAATTGCCCCTTCACTAATACCAATCATCCCCATGATGCCTGCGGCTTTGCCGGCTTCACGTTCGTCTCGCTTAAACTTCTTCGGTGACAGAAAAGTCGCCAAAGCCATACCCAGTGGCGGCGTACAAATCGCAATGCCGACGCCTCCCATCAACCAAGGCTGGGTATTAACCTGAGTCTGAGCAAACAGTGTAGCGACCTTGTTGATCGGGCCGCCCATATCAAAGGCTGTCATGGCACCTAAAATACTGCCAAGTACCATTTTTCCAGAACCTGCCATGCCCGTGAGCATTTGGTTCATCTCTAGCATCACTTGGGCTATCGGGGAACCAATCACCCACATCACAGCACCACAGGTTACAAAGGTGCCGACTAACGGATAAATGAAAATAGAGCTCAGCGAGATCATGCTGTCTGGCAGTTTGATCTTCTTAAGCAGATTCACCACAAAGCCAGCGAAAAAACCGACCACTATCGCCCCAAGGAAGCCGGTGTTGTATTGATCTACCGCTACCCAAGAACCAATCATGCCCGGTGCTAAACCCGGTTTATCAGCCATTGAGTAGGCGATGTAGCCGCCTAGAACAGCAGTAAACAGAGTTAAGCCTGCGATACCCATCTGTGCAATGTCCGCCAGCACGCCACTTTCAGGCACAGCACCATGGCCCGAAATCATCACAGACAAAGACAACAACACCCCACCTGCGACCACAAACGGAATCATGTGCGAAGTGCCATACAGTAAATGCTCTTTCATGCGATTAAGAGACTGCGCCCAGGGACTGAGCGGCTCAACGTACACTTCCTGATGGCTAGAAGCATAACTATCGAAAGAGTCGGAATTGGCTTCGAGAAACAGCTCTTGAGCCTCTTCGACCGACTCAACCGCCTTTAATTTTGTAACAAAGTCATCTTCAATCAGTTTGGTCGAAATCTGTGCCAGCACCTCGATATGATGGTCGTCATTGTTGTCTGGCGAAGCGAGCATAAAGAACACATCTGAGAGTTCACCGCCATCCGCACCATAATCAATCCCCGTTCGGCTAATACCTACAGCAACGGCAGGTTTAGCGACGGCAGTACTTTTCGCATGTGGAATCGCAATACCATCATCAAACCCCGTATTACCAATCGCCTCACGCTTCCAGATATCATCAAGGAATTCACTTTTATTCGAGAGCTTACCAGCGCGATCGAGTAACTCGACAAGCTCTTCAAATACTGCCTGTTTTGAGTCTGCTTGCAAATCTAAGCAGATAATCTCGGGCTCGATAATGTTAGTGATATCCATGGTTTACTCTGCCTCGCCTGATTTCAGACTGAAGTAATTAGGTTCTTCCGACCTAAATTAAAATTCGATGTTAATAGGATGAAAAGATTAGCGGTGTGCCGGCGAACATCATATAGGACGAAAGGTGCATTAACTGGATTATTGTAACCAAGAACTCAGAGTGTGACGTCCACCTTAGAATAAAAAACGACAATCCATAAAATCCACAGAACCCATAAACGTATCGCCCCTACGGTATGCTCCCGGTCTATACTGGGTTTTCCCATACCAGAGAGTAAAGTGGCGAGATTAAGCCGAGAATAATAATGAGAATTGTCGCGGTAACTGCGTGCCCTACAGGCATTGCGCACACCTATATGGCAGCTGATGCATTAAATAAAACAGCCCCTAAATTCAACGTTTCAATCAAGGTTGAAACACAAGGCGCTATGGGTATTGAAAACTTACTGTCTGCACAGGACATAACTCTCGCAGACAAAGTGTTGATCGTTTCTGATATCGACATCGAACAACCAAGCCGATTCGACCCAGTCAAAACCGTATTCATTCCTATGGAAGAAGTATTGTTGAGTGTCGATAAGGTTTTCATCAAGCATTGTCGGGCTTAAGCCTTTCATGAACGAATATCAGATCACCTTCTTTGTTGACGATCCAACGGCGAACTCACATGTCGCGCAGCCGCTTGCTCGCTTAGCGAAAAAGTTTAAAAGTACCATCCGCATTATCAACATTACTCAAAACCGAACCGCGGATCTCTCTAAATCTGTCGCGATGTTACAGGTGGGTTTACTTCGAGGGGATTTGTGCCAGATTACCGCAGTAGGTATTGATGCCGAGCTCGCGTGTTTTGTCATAAAAGACGTGATTGCCGAACACTACACCATGGTTGGCTCACAAGTGAATCATGAGTTCTCTAGCGATCTCATCCAACGCATGCCTCAAATATGCCCACCTTGCGACATCAAGTGGCACCACGCTAAAGCACAAACTCAACTGACCAAGTTTGAGTGCCTAAAAGGACTCGCTCAATTAGTGCATCCACAAGATCCGGATGAACTGATTCTGGCGTTTATTAAACGAGAAGAACGTTCATCTACATGTGTGTCACCGGGGATCGCCTTGCCCCATGTGATGTTTGAATCGACCCAAGACCTCTCTATCGCGGTTATCGTCAGTGATGACCCAATCGATTGGGCCTCGCCAATTGGCCAAGTCCACGTGGCAATCGCTTTAGTACTGCCTACCAAGCCACAACGAGAGCATATTGTGGCGGCCACTAACCTAACCAGAAACCTGCTTCACGATCAGGTCAATGAGCGTTTGCAAAAGACCCGAAGCAGCGTCGACCTACAAGCCCTGTTGATGTACATCTCTTCACGTCTTATTTAATGACTAGAACGTCAGATCTAGATTGATCCTCGATACTCTGTCGGCGTTCGTCCGGTGCGGTTTTTAAAAACTCGGCAGAAATAGTTCACATCTTTAAAACCACAACGTACCGAGACTTCATTGAGCTTGAAGTTGTACTTCTTAAGCATGAACTTAGCGCGATCGACTCGCACGCGTGTGATGTACTCGGCCAGCGTCATATGGCCTTGTTGACGGAACATTCGTGACAAGTGGTTGGATGAAATACTAAAACGCGAAGCGATGCTGTCACGGGTGATGTGGCGGTGGAAGTTCTCTTGAATGTAGATACAAATGCCCTGATACACATCCTGTACTCGGCTGTGAGATTTCTCGACGGGCGCATCTAACATCGTCTTACTATATTGCAGCAGCGCTTGCAGTAATAACTCATCCATAGGTTGCTTGTTACTTTCCCTCGCAAGTGAACTAAGCGCCTCCAAAATATTATCAATCGCAAAGCCAGAACGAGTCTGAATACTGTGTTTTTGAATATCATAAAAGCTCTCTTCGCCTTTGCGCTTACTCACCAAGCTTAAACCCAGCTGACGGCGGCCAAACAACATACTCAGCACTGAGCAATCAGTATCCCAGTTCGGCTTGTTCCAACAGTTAGGCGGGATGAAAATCGCATCCCCTGCTTTCGCGACAACGTTGGTGATCTTACGATCATGACTCTCCATTTCATTAATATACTCACCGTCGAGCACCAGCTCTAAACGCGGAAAGTTCACCTGATAACTACACGCTGAAGGCGTGTGAAAATCGCCCGCAAACCAGATGTTATGAAATGGTTCTCGCTCATTTAATACCGACGAGATTAGGTCATGAAATATCATTTATTCGAACTCATATAGGCAGCAATAAGGCTACAGGAATAGATATACTACTTAGTGAAACATAGCGCTATTGAGCAAAATCACAATTTAAGATCTAGGTTACAAAAATCCAGTAGTGGAAATAAATCTCCAGTCGCAAATCTGATATGGCACATTGTTCCTCCGATAACTCTACACACTGAATTCCTTGTAAATAAAAGCCTCAAGCAGAGTCAATCGATGTCAATAGAGGCCGAAAAACGCGCCACTAACCGATCAAAATCACACTCCATTTAGAAGGCAACAATCATCCAGTAAATGCGTTTTTTATTCACTACAGAAGGCAAGTAATCAATTTCAGAATATCCCTAACAAAATAAAAACAGAGTAGGGGTTCATTATGATCACAACACTGATCAATCAAGATTTGATTAAGCTTTCGCTTAGCGCCAATTACAAAGAAGACGTATTTAAAGAGCTGATAGACGTGCTATACGCACAAGGCCGAATTTCAGACAAAGCTCAGTTTCTTGCCGACATTAAAGCGCGAGAAGAACAAGGTAATACCGGCTTTGAAGAAGGCATCGCCCTACCACACGCGAAAAGTAGTGCGGTAATCAAACCCGCGGTTGTTATCGGCGTGCACAAACAGGGTATCGACTACGGCGCCGATGATGGTCAACCTTCAAAGCTGTTCTTTATG
>NZ_MCYD01000639.1:0-7096 GCF_002876325.1 Vibrio sp. 10N.261.52.A1 | reverse complement strand
GAGTAATTTCTTCCCAGTTTGAAAAGTGCCAGCCTTGAGCTGGCATTTTTTTATCCTCAGAAAAATAAATGTCTTTAAATGCATTCATTCATTATAATGCGGTCAAAATTGATCTGGCTCAAGGAATGATATGCGGTTACTTCTCGATGGTCTTTGGCAAATTTCGCCATTGACGGATCTTTCTATTCCACAAGATGACATTACCTTTCCGGCTCCGTTGAGTTCAAAGCTCCCTGATAGCTTGAGTGAAGAGCAAATCGCAGAGCAAGAGTGGCATTTAATGCACGACATTGAAGTCGATGATGCGATGCTGGCTTGCCCCTTTGTTGAGCTAGTCGTTGCGGGTGTTGATTACTTTGCTGAAGTGCGACTCAATGGTGTGGCAGTCTTTGATTGTGATGGCAGCCAAGAAGAGTACCGCAAAGATATCCGCCCATATATGCAAGCTGGCCGTAATCGCTTTGAGATCTTATTCCTTGAGGAAGAAGAAGGGTTATTGTTGGAAGAGGATATGGAAGAAGTCTCTCCAACAACGCCTGTTGCTAAATCTGATTCACGTATTGGGATTTGGCAGGCTCCTTACTTGCAGTTTGTTCGCCATATCAAACTAGAACAGGTGGTTACAGAGCAGATCTGGCACCACGGTGGTGGTTGTGAGTTCAAGGTCGATGTGATTTACCAGACTCTCAAATCTGGGTTAGTGTCTGCATCGATCAAATTCAATGGGATGACATTAGTGATGCCTATTGATGTGCGGGCTGAACATACTGGCGTTGTATTCCAAGTTGAAGCACCGATTGTCTTTAATGTTGATAAGCCCAACCCTAAGCATTTATATCAATTAGAAGTTGAGCTCGATGGGCAAAAAGAGAGCTCTTTTGTTGCCCTCAATCCTGCGTCTTGTGTGAGTAATTTTTTACGCTAGAAGCCGCACTCATAACGTTTTGGCCATGACCACTTCACAAGCGTCGTGGCCTGTTTCTCCCCAAGCACTCTCTAGATGCTCAAAGCCCAATGCTTCATAAAGTTTAATCGCAGCTCCCAAACACTCTGTTGTTTCTAAGTACATCTGTTGGTAACCCAGTTGCTTGGCGAGTTTCAAGCTTAAGGCGACGATACGTTTAGCCAACCCTTGGCCACGAGTTTGTTCTAAGAAGTACATCTTTTGTAGCTCACATACGTCTGGTCGGCCTGCTAGTGGGGCAAAACCGCCACCACCCACAACTTCACCTTGATACTCGATCACCCAGTACATCGCATTGTCTTGGCTATACACCGAGTACATATCATCAAGTGTTGGATCGGCGACGCCATAGCCTTTGTCTGCGGTTAAGCCATGTTCGGCAGAGACTTGTCGTATGACATTGGCAACTTGTTCGTTGTCGGCGTGAGTGAGTGGGCGTAGTACAAACTCGTCAGCTTGGCAGACTTTAGTTAGCCCTTTGAGGTAAACCTCCAACCCAAGCTTTAACTGTTGTTGCTCATCCTCGTTTAGGGCTTCTAGCATATTGTCGAAGAAAGCGTTCTGTTGTTGGTCGAGCTCAGACAGCACCTGCTGTCCTCGAGTGGTGAGTGTGACCTTTTGACTGCGTTTGTCATTTGGGTTCTCGATGCTGTCGGTTAACTCAAGCTTGTTTAACCCTGCGACGGTGCGACTGGCATTCGACTTATCGACATTTAATCGTTGTGCGAGCTGGTTGATCGTGGGCGGTTGGAGTTGGATTTCTCCTAGGGCATGGGCTTGGACTGGGGTTAGGGCTATTTCGCCACATTGCTTATCGAGCATACCCAGCAAGCGAACGGCTTGGCGGGAGTAGTGTCTTAGTTGTCGAGCATTCATAATTACTTACCTCAAAATAAAGTTGCGAACCGCAATTAATTTAATTGCGGTGCGCAACTTTGTCAATGGGTAAGATTCGATTCTCTGTTTAAGCGTGCTGGTGGACGCAAAATTGTGGTGCTTGAGCGTCTGATTTACGTAACCACACTTTCTCATGGAAGTAGTACGCGACTGTATTTAGAGCGGGCTCTAGCATCGCCATCACACCACCAACAAAGGCGTCACCAGTCAGCAAGTAGACCACGGTAAAAGCAACACTGAAGTGGATGGTCGCAAAGCTGGCGGTTTTTAATTTGGTCATCCACTGACGAGCTTTAAGCGCTGGAACTTGAGCCCACGCCTTTTCATGAAAATAGAAGGCGACCGTATTTACAGAGGGCTCAATCATGGCAATTAAGCTACCAATTAAGATGTCGCCTGTTAGTACGTAAGCGACACTAAATGCGATAGTAAAATGTAATGCAGCAAAGGTTAGTGTCTTTTTCATGATAATTACTCAATCGTTGTGTTGTTTCGATAGAGCTATTATTGAGAATTATTATCATTAAATGAAATGGGTATTAGAGATTAATTTGATAGGCAAAAGCTATCAAACTGCCGGCGAAGTTTGGAAAGTGCTGTTATTGGGTGATAAGTCCAATGGCATAAAAAAAGGCTGACCATAAGGCCAACCTTTTTATCTGTAACGAGAAGTTTAAAGGCTTCTCATTGAGCGAGGATTAAAGAGCTGCAATGGTCGCTTTTTGCTCTTCAAGCTTAGTTAGTGTCTCTTGGTAACCCACTAGCTTCTCACGCTCTTTCGCGATAACCGCTTCAGGTGCTTTAGCAACGAAACCTTCGTTACCTAGCTTGCCTTCGATACGCTTGATTTCGCCGTGAGTTTTCTGCACTTCTTTATCAAGGCGAGCAAGTTCTGCGTCCTTGTCGATCAGACCGGCCATTGGGATCATCAGCTCAGATTGACCCACTAGCTTAGTCGCACATGCTGGAGTCTCAGCATCTTGAGCAAGAACAGTTAGGTTATCTAGCTTAGCAAGAGAGTTCAGAACAACCTTGTTTGCTTCGATACGCGCAGCGTCTTTCTCACTAGCAACTTTGATCATTACTTCTAGGCCTTTGCTAGGTGCAATGTCGTATTCCGCACGTAAGTTACGGATAGCAGTGATGAAAGTCTTAACCCATTCGATATCTTCTACGATCTCAGCGTTGAAGTTCTCTTCGTTAAACTGAGGAAGCGCTTGAAGCATGATAGTTTCGCCCTCAACACCATCTACTAGTGGCTTAACGCTCTGCCAGATAGATTCAGTGATGTAAGGAAGCACTGGGTGAGCAAGACGTAGCGTCTTCTCTAGAACAGTGATCAGCATGTAGCGAGTTGCTTGCTGCTGAGCTTCTGTACCTTTCCAAAGAACAGGTTTCGTTAGCTCTAGGTACCAGTCACAGAATTGGTTCCAGATGAATTCGTAAAGCGTGTTTGCTGCCATGTCTAGACGGTAGTTGTCTAGGTGAGCATTAAACTCTTTCGCTGCTAGTTCAAACTGAGATTCAATCCACTTATCTGCTAGAGAGAATTCCATGTTTGCACGGTCTTCTGCAGATAGTGACATGCCACAATCGTGCTCTTCTGTGTTCATCAGTACGTAACGGCTTGCGTTCCATAGTTTGTTACAGAAGTTACGGTAACCTTCAAGACGTTTCATGTCCCAGTTGATGTCACGGCCAGTAGAAGCCATAGCAGCAAGAGTGAAACGCAGTGCGTCAGTACCGTATGGTTCGATACCGTTTTCGAAAGTCTTACGCGTGTTCTTCTCGATCTTCTTCGCTAGTTGAGGCTGCATCATGTTGCCACAACGCTTCTCTACTAGAGACTCAAGGTCGATACCATCGATCATGTCGATAGGGTCAAGAACGTTACCTTTAGACTTAGACATCTTGTCGCCGTTTTCGTCACGGATTAGGCCAGTAACGTAAACTGTCTTGAATGGTACTTGCGACTTACCGTTTTCATCCTTGTTGAAGTGCATGGTCATCATGATCATACGCGCAACCCAGAAGAAAATGATGTCGAAACCAGTTACTAGAACGTCTGAAGGGTGGAATGTCTTCAGGTCTTCAGTTTGCTCTGGCCAGCCTTGAGTACCGAAAGTCCACAGTGCAGAAGAGAACCATGTATCTAGTACGTCGTCGTCTTGGCGAAGTACTACTACAGGTGCAAGGTTGTTGTTTGCACGTACTTCTTCTTCAGTACGGCCTACGTATACGTTGCCATCGTTGTCGTACCATGCTGGGATGCGGTGACCCCACCAAAGTTGACGAGAGATACACCAGTCTTGAATGTCACGCATCCAAGAGAAGTACATGTTTTCGTACTGCTTAGGAACGAACTGGATATCACCGTCTTCAACCGCTTTAACAGCAGGCTCAGCAAGAGGTGCAGCACGTACGTACCATTGGTCAGTTAGCATTGGTTCGATAACCACGCCACCACGGTCGCCGTAAGGAACGGTTAGGTCGTGATCTTTGATTTCGTCAAGAAGACCAAGCTCTTCGAATTCAGCAACGATCGCTTTACGAGCAGCAAAACGCTCCATGCCGTGGTACTTAGCAGGTAGCTCAGTTGAGTAAACATCGCTAGCTTCACCGTTAGTAGTGAATACTTCAGCCGCATCACGGATGTCTGCGTTGAACGTTAGGATGTTGATCATTGGTAGGTTGTTGCGCTTACCAACTTCGTAATCGTTAAAGTCGTGAGCAGGAGTGATCTTCACACAACCTGTGCCTTTTTCCATATCCGCGTGCTCATCGCCTACGATAGGGATTAGACGGTTAACGATAGGAAGTAGGATCTCTTTACCGATAAGATCTTTGTAACGTGGATCTTCTGGGTTTACTGCAACACCAGTATCACCAAGCATGGTTTCTGGACGAGTTGTCGCAACAACAATGTAGTCTTTACCCTCAGCGGTTTTCACGCCGTTTGCTAGCGGGTAGCGGAAGTGCCACATGTGGCCTTTTTTGTCTTTGTTTTCAACTTCAAGATCAGAAATTGCTGTGTGCAGTTTAGGATCCCAGTTTACTAGACGCTTACCACGGTAGATTAGGTCATCTTCGTATAGGCGAACAAACACTTCTTGAACAGCGTTTGATAGGCCATCATCCATAGTGAAACGCTCACGGTCCCAGTCTACCGATGCGCCTAGACGACGAAGTTGCTTAGTGATTGTGCCACCAGATTCGTTTTTCCATTCCCAGATCTTGTCGATGAAAGCGTCACGACCGTAATCGTGCTTAGTTTTGCCTTCTTCTGCCGCGATCTTACGCTCAACAACCATTTGAGTTGCGATACCAGCGTGGTCAGTACCCACTTGCCAAAGCGTGTTCTTACCTTTCATACGCTCAGCACGGATTAGAGTATCCATGATAGTGTCTTGGAACGCGTGACCCATGTGTAGGCTACCAGTGACGTTCGGTGGCGGGATCATGATGCTGTAAGCTTCTTTTGATGTGTCACCGTGTGGCTTAAAGTAGCCTTTCTCTTCCCAAGTCTGATATAGAGCTTGTTCGATTGATGTTGGGTTGTATGTCTTTTCCATAGTGCTCTTAAACGGATACTGTGAATGGTTAATCGTGGTCAAACTTCATAAGTGAAGCTTCTTGAATCTAAATTCAAAGATAGCTTTATCTATGAGGTTTGACTATGGATGTTGAATCTCGATAGTCTGCAGCTGATATCCAGCCTGACGGTAAATTTTATACCTTTCTCGAGCGAGTTGCTTAGCTTTTTCTTCGCAAGGGACGAAGTCTATCACCTGAGCAAAGGCGTTCGCAAAGGTTGTATGATTATCGGCCAGATTAATTACTAGCTGACGATTCCAATTGTGCTTTACGCCTTGGTAGCCAATCTCAATGTTGGTTGAATACTTCGGGCCTTCGCCAACCAAGTTATGCGCAATAAATTCACTGGGATCGACTTGCCAGAAAACTTCTGCGATACGCTCGGCATGGGCTTTGTCATTACAGTTGAGATAAAGTTTAGCGCCTTGTTTTGCAAAGTGCTGAGCAAGAAACAGTACATAGTTAGCGAAACCTTCTTCACTCGCTTGTGGGCTGTCTGATGACACTATGTAAAACGTAGCTGTTTGCATACTTAATACTCGAACTAAAAATCGTGGCTATTTATCTTACTTGGTCAATAGACCCTAACAAATAGCGCTTATTAAAAAAGGGCCCGTAGGCCCTTTTTACTATTTTGAAGATTGCTCTTCAGTCTCTTGGCCGCTGCGGTTCAATAAGAATTGGACTAGCATTGAGACAGGACGACCTGTCGAGCCTTTTGCTGCGCCAGATTTCCAAGCTGTACCTGCGATATCTAGGTGAGCCCAGTGATATTTCTTAGTGAACTTAGACAGGAAGCAACCAGCAGTGATAGTACCGCCTGGGCGGCCGCCGATGTTCGCCATATCTGCGAATGGGCTGTTTAGCTGCTCATGGTACTCGTCTGCCATTGGTAGACGCCATGCACGGTCACTTGCTTGCTCAGAAGCATTCACAAGTTCGTGAGATAGCGGGTTGTGGTTTGATAGAACGCCACTGATGTGGTGGCCTAGAGCAATAACACACGCGCCTGTTAGTGTTGCAACGTCAACCACACAATCTGGTTCGAAACGCTCAACGTAAGTTAGCGCATCACAAAGAACCAAGCGACCTTCAGCATCAGTGTTTAACACTTCAACTGTTTGGCCTGACATCGTCGTTAGGATGTCACCTGGGCGGTAAGCATTGCTACCTGGCATGTTTTCACAACCAGCAAGAATACCAACAACGTTGATTGGTAGGTTCAGTTTAGCTAGCGCTTTCATCGTACCGAATACAGATGCAGCACCACACATGTCGTACTTCATCTCATCCATACCTTCGCCAGGCTTAAGTGAGATACCGCCTGAATCGAACGTTAGGCCTTTACCAACAAGTACAATCGGTTTTGCATCAGAATCTGGTGCGCCCTTGTACTCCATGATAGACATCATAGATTCGTTCTTTGAACCACGACCAACCGCTAGGTAAGAGGTCATGCCCAATTTTTCCATCTCTTCTTCACCGATGATCTTAGTCGTTACGGTATCGAAGTCGTCAGCTAGGCGACGAGCTTGAGATGCAAGGTAAGCTGGGTTAGCGATGTTTGGCGGCATGTTGCCAAGATCTTTAGATGCTTTCACACCTGAAGCAATAGCAAGACCGTGAGCAATCGCTTTTTCA
>NZ_MCYD01000638.1:0-13496 GCF_002876325.1 Vibrio sp. 10N.261.52.A1 | reverse complement strand
ACGTATATACATCATTGTCCTTTAATTTAACTTCCCGCAAAGAAACCACATCATCAGGTAAGTAAAAATCCGGAATATCATCCAAGATATGCAAAGGGTCGACAGAACAATAGCCGGGAGGGCAAGATTGCGAATGATTTTTATTGATACTCCAATACCCTAAACCTTCCCGACTAACCTCACCAAGTATTTGTCCCGAATCTTTAATCTCGACTCCACCTCCACTATAAAGCCACGTCTGCACACTGGTTTCAGGACAAGAATTGAATAAGTCAGCAGATGCTTTGGCATGAAAAAAGCTACACATGATCAAGAGCAATATAAAACGGTGATTCATTAACTACTCCCTCACCCAAACTTGTTGATTACGTTGCACTTGGCTCACTCCAGAGCCACAAATTACTGAAGACTCTAAAACATAGAAAACAAAGCCATCAAGCTCTCCCTGATTGGAGCACTGTACTCGCTCAAGAGAACAGTTTACCGAAACTGTATCAACCATAGAGCTTGCTACCGTAAAAATCCCACCACCAGGCTGAAGATCGTTACTACTACAAACACTGGCAACAGCAGAAGAAGCCTGGGGATCAGGATCCGGATAAAACTGAGTCATAACGTACTCATTAACCGAATGGCTTAGCAGCCAAGCTTGCGTACCAAGTACAACTCGTGTATTTGAATCACTATCAGACCAACTAGTTCGGCTCAAACTTGTCGCTAAGAAACCAAGTACCACGATAACAAAGATGACCATGATTAGCGCGCTACCTTTCTGGAGTGATTTACGGAACATTGATCACCTGTATATCTTGCTCAAATACTGTAGATTCATTATTTTCTGAAAACTCAAGGGTCAATTCAACAATACCATTATTCTGAACATTCGCAGGCTGATAACTCAGAGTGCTATTCTCACTCATAACTCGATCGCTTATTGTGACACCATTACGAGTTAATAAATTACCTCTCGCAAGGCAATATTCCACAAGGTTATTTGAGTCAAAAATGTAATGCCTTTTTCCTACAGATTCACTGACAAGAGTGTTAGCTCCATTTGGAATAGAAAAGTATGCAGCGGATGCACTTGGAGGAACTACATTATCGAGAGGGTAAATATTATTTAGGTTGCTGATATCAGTATGTGGCCTAGTCGGGTTTATAACCAGTGACATAGATTGTAATGAACTGCTTGTCGCTCCGCTGTCACTCACTAGAAAATTAATATCCGCACCGGAGATCGCGTAGAAGCCCGAGTCAACAATGGGATAAAATGAGACACATCCGCTACTTACAGAAGCAGGAAACAGATTAGGTACAGCATGCCTCACTTCACGCGAAAGCTTTTCCAGTACAAATCTAGCTTCAGTTTGTAGTCGAAAGCGCTCTACAGAGCCAAAATAGCCTCTCACTCCTAGTTCAGTAAAATTCGCGACACCAAGCAAGACAATACTTGAGATGACAATAGCTAAAATCATCTCTATAAGCGTAAACCCTTTCCCTTTCATTAGTACTCCCCTTTATAAGCGATTAAAGTGATAGGAGAGTTATTGCTGGCGGCAATTGTTAACGTAAACTTCTGCATCGAAGCTGTTGGCGTATCGTTGGTAACAACCAAATCCACATCAAAATTTTTATAAGTGCTGCCGAGTTCAATTGGAGTACCAGAGCTCACCGAACCGTAATCTCTAGCTAAAAGATCGGTCATAATACTTTGACCTAATGCTGAAGCTCGGTTGGCATAATTTACTTGTCCTGAAAGTGCGGATTGTGGTGCAAGAAAAGTAGAAAATGCGAGCATAGCAAAACCAAGTAGTACAATAACAATGATCGACTCGATAAGCGTAAAGCCACTATTGACGTACTTCATGGGCATACCTGATTACTCGGATAAACAAAGCCTTGAGAATTGATACACACCCAAGCCCTATCTGAACTATTATTTGATGAAATGGTAATTTGAACGCCAGCTGAAGCGGCACTCTCAGGGTTACCCAATAAGTTGAATTCTATTGGGGAAGAAGTATTAGAGAAAGGTTGAGATGAAAACGTGTAATCAACACTAGAAATAACATCACTTCTGGTTTCGGCTAGATTATCACAGGCCGATAAAGAGCCAAGGCAGCCATTAGCTGCCACCAAACGTAAGCTTTCAGCCCCAGACAGAGACATATCCATATTTGACTGCATTCTATTGAGCTGAATCTGTCGAACAACAGAAGAAACTTGCTCTTGAAGAGCATATAACTCATAGCTTTGGCGCCCACTAAAACGGCTGATAGCTATCACAGAAATAATTGCAAGTAATAGAATCACCACAATCAATTCAACTAAAGTGAAACCTTTGTTCGGCTTTATGTCCATATAGACCCTAAGTAAGTCAATCGTAGATCTAGATTACAAGAATAGAATAAAAACAATGAATATTAGAGAGTTATTTACCTACATCTGAAATAAAAAAGGTCAGCAAATGCTGACCTTTCAAATACCACTAGATAGTGATTAACCGTTACAACCAGCACCAAGAGTTACTGTTGTAGACGCAGCAGAAGCTGCTGTTGTGCCTGTCGCTTGAGTGTAACGAACGATACACGTAGTAGCAGTAGCGGCGCTAGTACCTGAAAAGGTCAGCGTCATTACGCCATTAGAAGCACTTCTGCTCCAATCAGTCGTAAGTCCTGTTACAGCAGCACCAATACCGGCATCATCAGCAGTTGGGTAACCAAATGCAGTAGTGATCCCCTCAACATTAGCGCCAGATGATACAGCTTCTTCACCTTCAATCGCAGATTTACCATATACAATACCAGCAGCACCATCAATTGCACCTTTTAAGCCTTGAAGTGAAGACTCACGAGCATCATCTTGCAGGTTTAGGAAACGTGGTGCCGCAGTTACAGCAAGAATACCTAGAATAACAATTACAACCACTAGTTCGATTAGGGTGAAACCGCCTTGTCTTTTCATAGTTAAGCTCTCTCTATGTTTCATTTTACGCAGACTTACTGCAAAGTTACGGTCACACGACCAGTTTTAATTTCGTAAACAAATTCATGCTCGGTACTACCTTCTAATTGAACGTAAGTACAGGTTGCATCACCAGAATTTGCTTGCGCTGAATATTTGTAGTTTGAGTCGTTCGCTACATCTGAAATAGGGCCCACTTTCGGTGGGTTTTGCAGCAAGTTTTCCATCAACTCAGAACATGTTTGGTCTGAAATATCTTGTGGCGCAGTGCCAGAATTGTTGTTCAGGGTCCATGGATAACCATCTCGAAAATCAGTATCCACATTGCTACTGTTCTTTGATCTTGTTAACCAAAAATCAACACCATCATAATTTACAGTATTGTATGTTTCAACACCTATCTTCTCTGACGGCCTTGCTTCTGCTTCCCATTGTGCTCTTGCTGACAGAACTGCCGTTGCAAAGCCACCAGCGACACCTTCAATACTGGATTTCTTGGCTTCATCCGTCACATCAAGAAAACGAGGCAACGCAGCGACCGCCAATAAACCAACAACTACGATCACTATCACTAATTCGACAAGGGAGAAACCCTTTTGATTCTTAAGCATTTTCTACCTACTCATCTAATTATTAACGCGCATTATACATTCGCGCACGTATAAAACCATACTAAAACTGTCAATATTTTCACAAAGCCAAAATATTGGCTTTCACGCTAAACCTTTCCCGCTTAAGTAATATATCTATTTGATATTTATCACCATAATGATAAGTACAATGAAACTGTATGTTATCACTTTGGTCTTCAACTCTTGGAGAGTTTAGCCCTAGAATGCTCTTCGGTGGATATAATTGATCCAGCCAATAATTACAGTCTACCTTCGAGCCTTGAGTCGGCATTACCCACCCTGTTCTACTGTAGTTTTTGGAGTGTTCTGAGTCGCTATCTTGCTCCGCACCTTTAAGTAAATATTGTTGTTTGAACAGATTTGCTTGCTCAAGGATGCGTTTACTCGCCACGATTAATGCCGTATTGGTCGCATCTTCTTCTACTGATTCCCATGCAGAAAGTAGCCCTATAGTTAGAAAAAGAATAACCACAGTCCAAATCACAAAACGTGAGCGTTGTAGGTTATTTACCATTCCTTAACCTTTGATTGCATCCAGCATTCCCCACATCGGTAAGAAAATACCGAGAGCAAGAATCAACACCATGCCTGCCACTATGGTTAGCAAGATCGGTTCAATTCTGGCGGTTAAGGTTTTCAAGTCATAATCGACTTCTCGATCATAATAGTCAGCCACTTCAAGCAATAACTCATCGATACGACCAGTCTCTTCACCTACCGAGATCATTTGTATCACCAGCGGCGTGAAAATTTCGCTGTTAATCGCCGTAGATGAAACCGTACTGCCCGCTTCGATAGCCGATTTCATCGCTTGCACACGCAACTCCAAAAAGCGGTTATCCAAGGCTTCCGCTGATAGCGCTAACGATTGGTTCAGCGGTACACCCGCTTTCAGCATCAAAGCAAAGGTGCGCGAAAAGCGTGACAGTAGTGCTCGGTTCACGACCCCACCGATGACAGGTATCTTTAAGCGAATCCTATCCCACTTCTCTAGCCCTTTATCCGTCTTAACCCAGGCTTTAAATGCAAAGATAAGACCAAAGATCACACCAAGCATGATCCCCCAGTAATTTACAAAGAACTCAGACATGCCAATTAAGATACGGGTCGGCAGTGGCAAATCGACACCAAACCGTGCGAACATACTGGAGAACTGTGGAATAACCTTGATGTTAAGTATGAACATCGCGATCAAAATAAAGCTGATCACGAAGGTTGGGTAGCGCATCGCGGTCTTGATTCGCTTTCGAGTCTCGACTTCTTGTTCGTAATAACCCGCTAATTGCAGCAACGCCTGATCAAGACGACCTGTATTTTCACCAACACCGATCATAGAAACAAACAGTGGGCTAAACACTTTAGGGTGCATCTGCATCGACGCCGCTAAACCACGACCATTGGTTAACTCAGCAACCACCTCTTCAAGCGCGGCCTTCAACTGCTTATTTTCGCAGTTTTGGGTCAGGCCTTTCATCGATCTTAACAGTGGCACGCCCGCTTTGGTTAAGC
Source organism: Vibrio sp. 10N.261.52.A1 (assembly GCF_002876325.1). NCBI lineage: Bacteria > Pseudomonadati > Pseudomonadota > Gammaproteobacteria > Vibrionales > Vibrionaceae > Vibrio > Vibrio sp. 10N.261.52.A1. The sequence goes on along the minus strand of NZ_MCYD01000638.1, from coordinate 8,391 downwards.
TGTATAACTGACGGCAGAACAGCACCAGGACCTCAAGTGGCACACTCGGTGAGAATAGAGCAGAGACATCCATATCCAATACGGAACCACCACTTTTCCCAAGCTTAATCGAGGTTGGGATAATCCCCTTACTCATCAAGCTTTCAGCGGCAAGATCTTCGTTATTCGCGTCTAATTGACCGCTTACTTGGCTGCCATCGGAGCTGCGGCCTACATAACGATACGTTGGCATATCACTCTACCCCTACAGATAAATTGGGTCAGTTGAGCCAGATGCGTCACCTTCACCGAGGTTCATTATCTCGTCAAGGCTCACTACACCTTGCAAAGCCAACTCCATCGCAGAGGCTAATAGTGGTTTGTAGTTTTCAGACTGTCTTGCGGTTTGAGCAAAACCAACGGCATCATTGGCCCTCAAAGCATCCATCATGTTGTGCTCAAGCTCCAACATCTCGAATACACCGATACGCCCGCGGTACCCGGTTAAGTTACAGTTCTGACAACCACGACCTTTCATGAAAGGGACGCCGACCTGATTAGGGAAACGAACGCTCAGCCATTGTTTGCGCGCTTCATCCAGTTCGTCATCAACCTTACAGTCGGTACAAACTTTACGAACCAATCGCTGTGCCACTACTGCTCGGACCGCACTCGCGACTAAGTAACCTGGCGCTCCCATATCCATCATACGCAATGCACTGTCTACCGCATCGTTGGTGTGAAGGGTACTTAGCACTAAGTGACCGGTAAGTGCAGCTCTCAAACCAATCTCGACCGTCTCATGGTCACGCATCTCACCAATAAGAATGATATCGGGATCCTGACGTAAAAAGGTTCTTAAGATAGTAGAGAAGTCGAGGTTGATTTTAGGGTTAACCTGAACTTGGTTGATTCTAGGCAGGCGATATTCCACCGGGTCTTCCGCGGTAATGATTTTTTTACCCGGTTCATTCAGTTCACTTAGCGCGCCATAAAGAGTGGTTGTTTTACCAGAGCCCGTAGGACCAGTAACTAGAATCATCCCGTGAGGGCGGCGTAGCTGTTTACGAAGACGAGCCAGCAGATCACTCGGTATGCCCGACGCTTCCAGTTTACGTAAACCAGCAGATTGATTAAGCAGACGCATAACCACTGACTCACCGTGCTGCACTGGCATCGTCGACATACGAATATCGACAGACTGACCTTTCGCTCGAATATTGAAGCGACCATCTTGTGGCAGACGCTTCTCTGAGATATCAAGGTTTGCCATCAGCTTTAAACGTAATACCAACGCAGAAGCGATATTCACTTCGTTAAGGAGAGTTTCATGTAACACGCCATCGATACGCTGGCGAAGACGCAGCACATTGGAATCAGGTTCAATATGAATATCGGAAGCACCTACTTGGATCGCATCTTCAAACAGCGAGTTGATCAGCTTAACCACTGTCACTTCATCACTGTCTTCTTCTGCGATATCAAAATCGAAAGCTTCATTAACTTGGTGCTCTGCATGAAGCTGCTCAGCAAATGAGGCGATCTCTTTGGTTCTACGGTAGTAGCGATCAAACCCATCGACCAGCTGTCTTTCTGGTGCAACAACAAATTCGAGTGCGTAATCACCCAATTGACCAAGCAGTGATTCCTGAGCAAACAGATCCGCAGGATCACTCATCGCCACGCGCAGCGTGTCACCTTGACGACCAATAACCAATGCGCGAAGACGGCGGGCATGCACTTCAGGTAAAAGCTGAACCGCTTCAACATCAACGTTCGCTCGACTTAGATCGATAAGAGGAATAGCAAGCTGTTGCGACAAAAAGCTTAGCATTTGTTGCTCAGACAAGAAGCCAAGTTCAATCAGAGCATCACCAAGCTTACGACCAGTACTTTTTTGAGAGGCAAGCGCTTGTTCAACTTGGGCCTCGGTAATAATGCCTTCTTCAACAAGCAAATCACCAAGTCTTTTTCTTAATCTAATTTGCATTGCTGCTCTCCTCTAAAGCACTGATTATTTTCAATCGGTCACGTACAAAGCTTTGTGATTGAGATGAGATACCGACTCGAGTTAACGCACCTTGGTATGATTGTTTTGCTGCAGCGAAATCTAACTGTCGCTCTTGCTGTATCGCTAAACCTAGCCACCAGCGAGCGTTCTCAGAATCAATCTCGACCAGCTTTTGGTAACTCTCCAGAGCAATCTCTTCTTGTTGTGACTTTTGGCTCAACGCAGCACGCATTGCTAGATATTCTTGTGTTGGATACGGAGGCATGTGTATCAGAGGGCTTAACGCAGCCTCTGCTTGGTCCGCTTTTACCAGCAGTTTTGATAAACCCAAACGTAGCTTTTCACTATTGATATTGAGCTTAATACCCGACTGAAAAAGCTCGTAAGCTTTACGAGTGTCACCCTTGCCAAAATAGAGGATAGCGAGCTTTTGACGAACATCCTCATTTCTTGGCGTATAACGAAGTGCTTCGTTGTACCCCTTCAATGCACCAGTAAGATCATTGGCATCCAGCGCTTTCTGAGCTCGCCCTTGAGCATTAATAGACAGTTGCTCTGGGGTCAGTTCTACTTGTTCAATCAGTATTCCACTATTTTCTGAATCTTTGGGCTCATCAGAAATAGAAGCTGGGCTGCTCTTCGCAACACTCGCAATCAAGGTCGGCTCAGGAACTTGTGTCGTATTTACTTTTGTTTTTGCGATCGGTTTCGCTTGTACCTGAGATTTTGTTATTTGTGGCGTTTTAACCACTGACTCCACAACTGACGCCTGATTTCGAGAGCTTGTTTCTGGGCTTACTTGAGTTAGATAGGAAGAGTCGACCGTCACTAGCTTCTTAGTTGGCGATGACGGAGCTTGAGTAACAATTGCAGGCACTTCTGCCGAGCTATCTACAACAGAGACCTGAACTTGCCTATCTCGAGTAGAAATAGAGTTATCAACCGTTGGGCCCTGTGATATCGCCCAACCGCCCATGGCCAAGCTCAGAGTAAAACCTGCAGCTACCCACACCAATGGGGATCGCGTTTTTACCCTAGGCACGACCGCGGCTTCTATTACTGTCGCTGACTTTTTCTTTGCCAATTCAGACAAGGCGTTATTAATGACACTCATAATTAATTCCAACCCCACAGTATTGGCGTTTTAAATTTGGGCTTACACACATCGTAAGTTTCATGCATCGCAGAGAACAGATGTTGGTTATCGATATTTTTTTTGCTTTCACTGAACGACAACAGTAAAGCCTTGTGGCATAGCTGATTTATCAACCTTGGGATACCTTGTGAAGAACGACAAATCGCTTTTTTTTGATTCAAACTGAACAGTTCTGGACTGCCGCCTGATTTAGCAATTCGGTTATCAATATAAGCCACCGTCTCATCAAGAGTTAGCGCCCTTAATGTCGAACTAAAAGTGATTCTTTGACGAAATTGTCTTAGATGATAAGCCTCTAAACGAGCGTCTAGTTCTGGCTGTCCAAGTAACACTATCTGAAGTAATTTCTTGTCTTCAGTTTCCAGGTTGCCGAACAGTCTCAATGTCTCTAGTGCTTCGTCAGAGAGAGCTTGTGCCTCATCAATAATCGCAACCACTCTTAAGCCTGAATTATGCAGTTCAATCAACTTATGTTGAATGTTATCCACCAGCGAGGCTTCGTTCTCAACCTTTAAATCAAGCTCTTTGGCGACAGCATGACGTAAGTCAGCTCCGGACAACACTGGGTTTGGCAAGTAAATTAATGCAGTACAGTTTTTTAGGTGATTGACCAACATCCGACAAACCATAGTCTTACCGGTGCCTACTTCTCCAGTCACCTTGATGACGCCCTCTCCCATCTCTAACGCCGAAATGACCGTTTGAATCGCCTCAAAATGCGGGGCTAATCCGTAAAACAAATCGGTATTCGGCGTTAAAGTAAATGGCAGCTGTTCAAAACCAAAATGAGCTTGATACATAGGTTCACCCGGCTTAGTGAAGCGCTGCCAATTCAGAAAGTAAGCATTTACTCTTCATCAGGGAACCATTGCTGAAGCAGGTCACGAGAACGTTCAAGCTCAGTTTGCCAAGTATTCACACCCACCACCGTCGGTTTAAGCAAGATCACGAGCTCGGTCTTTTGCGTCAATTGATTGGTGTTACGGAATAGGTGACCCAAAGCCGGAATATCACCTAAGAATGGAACTTTAGAAGTCACATCACTGGTGTTTGATTTCATCAGACCACCAATAACAACCACATCACCATCTTGTGCACGAATCACTGAATCAGACTCACGAATAGAGCTTTTCGCTAAAGGAAGCTGTACGACACCCGTTGTTGAGCCGAGGTTAAGCTCTTTAACTTCTTCTTCTACCTCGATAACCGCAGGGTGGACATGCAAGAATACGCTGCCTTTATCATCAATTTGAGGGGTCACATCTAATGAGATACCAGAGAAAAACGGCGTTAATTCCACTTCAGGTGCTACGTTGGCATTATCACCACTGCCAACCGCACTTGATAAATCTGTGACGTAATACTCGTCTGTGCCGACTTTGATCACCGCTTTTTGGTTATTTGCAGCTGTGACTCTTGGGCTAGAAAGCACATTGAGGTCGCCTTGAGTATCCATAAAGCTCAATACCGCCTCGAAGCTGCTCCCCGATACAACAATATTGGATTGACCACCAAGTGCTGCACCTATAGGGTCCATCCCAGGTAATGTGCCCGGAATAATAGCTCCTGTCGCATCTTTGACTATAGAACCCATGCCAACAGTGTAATTAGTTCCGTTTGACGAGAACATTTTCGTCCAGTTAATGCCCTGCTGGTAACCATCGCTCAACGTCACTTCCATGATTTTGGCTTCAAGGATAACTTGGCGTTGCAAGCGCTGTTGGGAAACACCTAAGAACTCGCGAACCTCACGAATTTCATCAGGGAATGCACGAACCGTAATCACACTCGCTTGAGGTGTCACGACAACACTTTGCCCATTCCCAGAACCAATTAGGTGTGCAACCGCAGCCTCAAGTTGTGGCCAGAAATCACTTTCAGAAGTGGTCTCAATCTCAGTACCACCGTTCGAGGTAGAGTTTGAATTATTTGAAGAGTTCGATGAATTTGAGTCAGAACTTGAAGAGCTCGATGAACTGTTGTCTGAGTTAGAGATAGTACCCGTCGTTATCGTAGTCAATGAGCGACCAGCACGTTTAACCTGTAAGTAGTCGACAGGGATTGTCACAGTGCGAAGGCCCGCAGGGTAAACTTGAATCACTTTGCCACGCTTTTCAATATCGTAGCCATACATATCCTGAGCTACGGCCAGCACTTCATCTAGCGTGACATCCGTTAAGTTCAGCGTAAGCTTTCCAGAAACACTTGGATGAATCGCTGCGCTGTATTCTGTACCTTTCACTAAACTGGCAAAGAAGGTTCTCGCTTCGACACCTTTTGCTTGAATACGAAAACGCTTCACGGTCTCCATTCCCGGAGACATGGCATCGGAATTAAGCTGAGGCATAAGATCATCTTGTACAGACGAAGGCAGGTCGTGAAGCGCCTTGCTGTTCGCTTCATTAATAGATTCGTTTAAAGACTCTTTTATCTCAACGGGATCACGATGCCCCATCGAACAGCCGACCAAAGATGACACTAGGATTGCTACTACAAGTTTACGCATGTCTTCACTCAAACCTTAATTATTCTTAATATCTAAAGAGAACATCTCTAATTTCCACTGCTTAGAGCTTCTCTGCAGAGTGACGTATTCTGAATCTATTTTCTTAACTCGATACCCTCGTATCGTCTCCCCTTGAGCAACAATTTCACCATTGAGAATGGCGTAGCAAGGCGTATCCGCTTTACACACGATGCTCTCTAAAGACGGTAGGCGATAATGAGTTGGCGTTTTCTTCGCCGGCGCTGTTTTTTGTTGAGGCGTCATCCACCCCAGAGGTGCCGTTGGATCTTGCTCTGCCGACACCAGAGAGCTGGCAAACAGTAATGACAACAATAGAGTTCTAACCACCGATAAACTCCTGTCTGGTACCTAGCGTGTAAACCTCAAATACAAGTCGAGCTTTCGGGTATTCTTCTACTGTGTATTCAAATGTACGCCAGTAGTAGCTCACAGGAAGAGATTCAAGCGCCTGAAGGTAAGCTGCAATGTCAAAGTAACTGCCAGTCAATTCCATCCTCACCGGGTGAAGAAAGTAACCTGAATATTCACTGGTCTCTTTATTGTTCGAGATCGCTTCTGGCTTAAGTGACTCCAACGACTCCAACTTCAAACCATTACCTGCATTGAGGACACTTTCTAGCAGCTGCGACATTTGAGATGGCGAGATCAACCCATCGACCATCTCGGCAAGTTCAAGAGACAGTTCTTGGCTCTCTCGCATCAATTTTTTGTATTCGAGGTTGATCTCTTTATCAGGGTCTTTGTTCAATTTGGCTTGCAGAACAAGTAACTCACCTTGCTGCCTCTGATTTGACTGAGTCAAGCTCGTCATCTTGGCGTTTTTAGCTTGCAACTCGAGGTATGCAGGCTCCACCAATAAGGTAAAAAGCAGCATAAAGAGACCAACGAAACCACACACGAAAAGCAGCCACTTTTCTCTGGGGCTTAATGCAAGAAACTTATCGCTAAGTTGATTCCACTGCGGCATTACTTGCTCTCCCTACGAGTGCTTAACTCAAAGGTCACCACATCTTGATCATTACGACCTATTTTCAGTTTTTCAAAAGAACGACCAACAAGATTAAGCTCATTTTTGAATTGACCAATCCAGTTAGGGACGACATTAGCATTACGAGCCAAGCCACTCATATCTAGCGTGTCATGGGTCATATAGATGTGCGAAAGAGAGATGTCATTTCGGCCTAATTGAGCTAAGGAATTCATGACGCCAGAATACCCGACTTGCTGAGATTCGTCGTATTGTCCAACCGCCTTTAACGCCTCTTTTTTCGCTTGAGTCTCACGTTTGAGACGCTCAACTGCCGCAACTTTATCAGGGGAAGGTTTATGTTGAGTTAACTTACTATTCAATTGGTTAACCTGCTTGTTAAGCTGGTTCGATTCTTGTTGTAACGCTGTTAATTCAGCATCTAAATTGGAAGCTTGGTAGTTCATGACAAAGTAGCTGCCAAGTAACAATGCACCAACCACTCCCCAACTCGCAGCGACATTCGCTAAAGTAAAATACTCTTTTTTAGGTTTTAAATGCTCAGGGTAAAGATTGACGTTGAACGTCTCTCTTTTAGCCGCAAGTTGAACCAACAAGCTCTCAGAGTTTTCACGCTCTCCTTCAACGAGCAAAGAGACCGTTGAACTCAACGTATTGTTTAACGCAGTTTGTAATTCAGCTTCATCCTCTTCATCACAACAGATTTTTAGTTGATGAAGTTGTGTACCTTTAATTTGAGAAGACAGATAATCAATAGAACGTTGAAGCTCCAAGGCTAGACCATCTAATTGCAGAGCACTGGACGCCACTCCAGTTAAAGGGGGCACAACACTGCGAATGGTTCTTTGAAAACAAACGGTATGTTCAACAAACGCACCCAATTTAAAGTGCGAGTTAGTACTGCGTTGTAAAAGAATAAAGTTCGACAGTTCACCAGCACTATAACCCCAGATTTCATCCTCTGGCGCCACACCTTTTAGCTCAACTTGCGCCGAGCTCGTAATATTAACCAGCTTATCTAGCAGTTTTTTGGGCAATACATACACTTGTAGCTTATTCGAAGTTGGTAGAGCAACCGCACTCGCGGTGATCTCCGTAACTCTCTCCGCAACAAGGTCTTTGAGTAGAAATGGTAAGGCAACCGACCATTCACTTTCTGGGATGTCCGGCTTATCAAGCTGATAGGTTTGGTAATAGTTGGCGCAAACAATAAGTTGAAGGGTGTTGCTGGTGAACGCCTCACTATTTAGCGACTTTTTCAGCGCACTTTCCCAGTCTCCATTAACGAAAGGAATACTGGTTACTTGGGATTCTTGCTCTGTCGATGAAATATAGACAGCATCGTTACCCAGCATGACAACTTGAGTGTTGCCATTACTTTTGCTTGGCTTTAATTTGTCTACAATCGCTTTAAAATTCATACTTAGCTACTACTCTTACGCCACCGATTTCTTCGACCAACTTTTACTACAGACTCAGCTTTCACTGGCTTTGAGCCTTTATTAGGTAAAGGGATAATTTGTTGTTCTTCGTCGAAATACCTTCCCTGATAGCCGTTAATACCTAACTCTATCAAGGTATTCTTTTCTTGTTTTGTCTCGACCCCCACCGCAATAACTTGAGTTGGAGAGTCACCACACGCCCCGATTAAACTGCGGACGAACAGCTGGTTTTCATGTCTTTGGTCGATTTTCTTAATCAAGCTTCGATGAAGCTTTATATAATTACTG
>NZ_MCYD01000637.1:0-7815 GCF_002876325.1 Vibrio sp. 10N.261.52.A1 | reverse complement strand
ATACAATTAAATGACGATAATGATGAAACATATTCGAGCCATAAGCCGAACTCTTTTTATATCTGCAAGCCTCAGTGCTACGCTTTTATCAACATCGTCATTTGCCGCGTCTCAAGGTGAATTAAAAGGCGTATCAAGTGAGATCTCTCGCCAGCAAAAAGCCCTCTCTTCACAGCAAAAGAAGCTCGATAGCCTACAAGCAAGTCTAAAGAAACAAGAGCTGTCTATTGCTGCATTGGAAAAAGACATTAAAGACAGTAAAAAGCAGCTTAATACGGCGAATGCAAATATTGCTAGCTTAGATGCTAAGATCAAAGCACTTACCGCTCAGAAAAAAGTTCATACCGATAAGTTGGAACAACTGATCCAAACTTACTACATGACAAGTCGTGCTAAAGCCTCATCCCACATTCTCAACACGGGTGTAGAAGAAGATCGCATCAGCCATTACTACCAACATCTTGCTAAAGCTCGTTCTGCAACCATCAAAACAATTGAAAAAACACAACTTGAGTTAGAAGAAAGCCATAAACAACGCCAACTTGAACAAGAGCAGATCGCAACTTTGTTAAAACAACAGACAACAAAACGCGACAAGTTAGCCCAGACTCAAACGCAGCGTAAGAAAACCGTTGGCAGTATTAAGAAGAACATCTCAGGTGATAAAAATTACTTAGCCGAACTGCAGCGTAATGAGACTCGCCTCAAGGCGGAGATCGCCAAAGCAGAGAAAGCCGCTCGAGAAAGACGTAACGCGGTGCCTATGGATGGCCTAGCAAAGCGTAAAGGAAAACTACCTTGGCCAATCAAAGGAAAAGTTCTGCATAACTACGGTTCACGCCAAACCGGACAAGTTAACTGGAAAGGTATGGTGATCAATGCCAAATATGGTCAGCAGGTTAAATCTGTTTACTCAGGCACCGTTGTATTTGCTGAGTACCTGCGAGGTTATGGCTTAGTAGTCCTTCTTGATCACGGTAAAGGTGACATGACGCTTTATGGCTTTAACCAAGCACTACTCAAGAAGGAAGGCGATAAAGTGAAAGCCGGTGAAGCGATTGCCCTTGCGGGTGATACTGGTGGTCAAACCCGCCCATCCCTATATTTTGAAATCCGCAGGAACAGCCAAGCTCAAAACCCAAAGAGTTGGTTGGTTAGGTAAAAGCAGATACGGGATTCGAGTAACCGAGATACGAAGAGCTTATGAGCAGGCGCGGGATGCGAGTAGCCAAGATTAGAAGTACAAATTAACTCATTGAGAAGATCTGTACTCGTATTTCTCAGACTTCGTCATTCCAGAATTGAGGTACGAAATGTCTGGAATCTCGCTGTGACACCACTAGCCTCATAGGCAACAGATAGATTCCCTATCACGCTCGTTCCTCGCTGTAGGGAATGACGTTGCTATACACATTCCACGACTAGAGCCTTCCCTACTCTTGGAGTCTCGAATCTCGCTTACCCGCATCTTTCTACTTCGAGTTCAACGCTCTGACACCATCTTCTAATAATGTCAGCTGTTCAAAACCTTGCGCTGTCGCAATCGGTTTAACGGTCGCAATCATCTGCAGCATACCTTGGTGAACCACTTGTTCCGTTATTTGTGCTTTTGGAGACATTGCAGATTGATAGGCCAACCAACCCGATGCAATCAAGTGAAGAGAAGTCACCATCGACTTCATCTCTGAGTCTGTCGCTTTCAGCAAGTTCAATTCAACAAAAGCTCTCATGATATCGACAAGATTAGTTTGTAATCTCTCTTGCACAGCCATGTAATCGAGGTGAAGTTGCTCGTCACGAGATAAGATTTCAGGGAGGTTTGCATAGAAGAATCGGTACTTCCACATCAACGTGAATATAGAATCTAAGTAGTGCTTCAATAGCGTCAGACTTTCTTTCTGACCTTGGATGGGGGTAAACCTTTCGAGCAATTCAGTAGAGTAAAGGGTAAAGATATCACGGACTATTTCTTGCTTGTTGCGAAAGTGGTAGTAGAGGTTACCAGGGCTGATCTCGATATGGTCAGCAATATGATTGGTCGTAATACTACGCTCACCATGCTCATTAAAAAGCTCTAAAGCAGCGTAAACAATCTTGTCACGTGTTTTCATTAGTTATTAGTATCCCTATCCGTTTAGTGGTTCAGTATATCGCCCCTAAACGGATAGATCGAGCTGTTAACATCTGGTCTAATTAGCACTAGCTAAAATATAACCAAATCAATCACTACCAAACAGATCTCGTGTGTAAACCTTGTCCGCTACGTCTGCGATCTCTTCTACCATTCTATTAGAAACAATCACATCGGATACCACTTTGAACTCAGCAAGATCAGAATAGACTTTCGAGTTGAAAAAGTGCTCTTCTTTCAATACCGGTTCAAACACAACAACTTCGATACCTTTAGCTTTCAAGCGCTTCATGATCCCTTGAATTGAAGAAGCACGGAAGTTGTCCGAACCAGCCTTCATGATCAAGCGATAAATGCCGACCACTTTTGGAGAACGCTTGATGATTGAGTCCGCAATAAAATCTTTGCGGGTACGGTTAGCGTCAACAATAGCACCAACAATGTTGTTTGGTACATCTTGGTAGTTAGCTAATAGCTGTTTGGTATCTTTCGGTAGACAATAGCCACCATAACCAAACGAAGGGTTGTTATAGTGATTGCCAATTCGAGGATCTAAGCCTACCCCCTCTATAATCTGGCGAGAATCCAATCCATGCGCTTCCGCGTAAGAATCAAGTTCATTGAAATATGCAACGCGCATTGCTAGGTACGTATTAGAGAAGAGTTTTACTGCTTCCGCTTCCGTAGAGTTGGTGAACAAAACATCGATATTGTCTTTTTCAGCACCTTCAACTAGAAGGTTTGCAAACACTTTAGCTCGCTCAGAGCACTCACCAACGATAATTCGAGAAGGGTTCAAATTATCGTACAACGCTTTACCTTCGCGCAAAAACTCGGGGGAGAAGATGATATTTTCGCAGCTCAGTTCTTGTTTGATCCGTTCAGTATAGCCAACAGGTACCGTTGATTTGATGACCATCACAGCTTTAGGATTTACGGCCATCACATCTTTGATAACAGACTCAACCGAGCTGGTATCAAAGTAGTTGTTTTTAGGATCATAATCAGTAGGAGTTGCAATGATGATAAACTCAGCACCTTCATACACTGATTTATCGGTCGTTGCCCTGAAGTTGAGCGTTTTATTTGCCAGAAAATGTTCTATTTCAGCATCAACAATAGGCGACTGCTTATTGTTCAGCATCGTCACTTTTTCATCGATGATATCTACTGCGATCACTTGATGATGCTGTGCTAGCAACATCGCATTTGAGAGACCTACATACCCTGTACCGGCTACTGCAATCTTCATGATAATACCTATAGTTTTGAGCAATTAACTCAACAAAATTTATAACTTAGCTTGCCGTATCATACTCTGGTTGGGGAATTATTCCACTAGCCCGCCTTATCCATTCCTTGCTATACTCGTGATAGTTTTGTATTCAAAAGAGTTAGAGAATTATGATTATCGTAACCGGCGGTGCTGGCATGATTGGCAGCAATATTGTTAAGGCGCTTAACGAAGCGGGCCACAACGATATTCTAGTCGTCGACAACTTAAAAGACGGTAAGAAGTTTAAAAACCTTGTCGACTTAGACATCACAGATTATATGGATCGTGATGACTTTCTAACTCAAGTAATGGCTGGCGATGACTTCGGTCATGTTGAAGCGATTTTCCACGAGGGTGCATGCTCTGCGACCACTGAGTGGGATGGCAAGTACATGATGCTTAACAACTATGAGTACTCAAAAGAGCTGCTTCATTACTGTGTAGAACGTGAAATTCCGTTCCTATATGCCTCTTCAGCTGCGACATATGGTGAAACTGACACTTTCATTGAAGAGCGTGAATACGAAGGTGCATTGAACGTGTACGGCTACTCTAAACAACAGTTTGACAACTATGTTCGTCGCTTAACGGCAGATGCAGCAGCGCATAACGAGACACTTTCACAAATCGTAGGCTTCAGATACTTCAATGTTTATGGCCCTCGTGAACAACACAAAGGCAGCATGGCGTCTGTTGCCTTCCACCTGAACAATCAAATGAACTCTGGTGAAAATCCAAAACTATTTGCAGGCAGCGAAACCTTTAAGCGTGATTTTGTTTATGTTGGTGATGTAGCAGCCGTTAACCTCTGGTTCTTAGAAAATGGCGTTTCTGGCATTTTTAATCTAGGTACCGGCAATGCTGAGTCCTTTGAAGAAGTCGCAAAAGCGGTAATCAAACATCATGGCAAGGGAGAAATTGAAACCATCCCATTTCCAGAGCACTTAAAAGGCGCTTATCAAGAGTTCACCCAAGCTGACTTAACTAAACTACGTAGTACAGGTTGTGATATTGAATTTAAATCTGTCGCCGACGGTGTTGCTGAATATATGAAGCTTGTTAACGCATAATAAGTTAACAAATGTTGAATTTAATGACGGACTCTATTGTTAAATCCGTCATCATAAAAATATGATCATTTCCTGAGGAGCGAGCTCATAGTCCGCTCCCCTAATAAGACTGTAGTGTATTGATGACCGCACAACGCAATGACTTTGACCCAAAAGCATACAATCCTGAATTTGAATGGAGCTTTTTAGCACCGAAGTACTGGGGCACCTGGATCGCAGTACTTCTATCTTCGTTGGTTAGCTTTTTGCCTAATAGTATTCGTTTAGTTATAGCTAAATTTATGGCTAAGCAGGCCGTGAAAATCAAAAATAAAGCCAACCGTCGAGCGCGTGTAAACCTTGAGATGTGTTTTCCTGAGCAATCAATCGAACAGCGCGAAGAAGTTCTTTATAAATCATACGTTACATCCATCTCATTTTTGATGGGCTTTGCATCCCTAACCCTCAAAAGCAAAGATTGGTTAGAGAGCAATACCTCGATAAACGGCCTTAACAACTTGACTGATATTACAGACAGTGGCGAGAATGTTATCTTATTAGTACCACATACATGGGCTATCGACATCCCTGCAGTATTACTCGCGTCACGCAATCTACCGGTATCTGCAATGGCGAAAGCCCAGAAAAACAAGCTCAGTGACTGGCTGATGCATCGACAGCGCGTACAATACGGCGGTCGAGTTTATGACCGTAGCGGCGGTATCAAGCCTTTTATTAAATCCGTAAGAGACGGTTACCTAGGTTATTATCTTCCAGATGAAGACCTTGGTCGCGAGCACAGCGTCTTCGTTGACTTCTTCGCAACACAAAAAGCAACTATTTCAGGCCTTGGTCGATTATCTAAACTTAGTAAGGCTAAAATTGTTCCACTATTCGCCCAATACGACAGTAATACTGGCAAGTATACTCTAGATTTCTACCCTGCCTTACCCTTTCCAACAGGAAGCGAAGAACAAGATGCGCGTATGATGAATCAATGCATTGAAGATTACGTGAGCAAAAAGCCTGAGCAATATATGTGGATCTTAAGACTACTTAAGACTCGTCCGGACAGTAATGTAAACCCTTATAGTAATTAGCCACAATACAATGTTCACAACTCATTTTTCTAATACAAAAGCAGTACCCTTTTTTGCAGCTTGCTTTCCCATTATTTGCATAGCTTATGGCTCGGGATACAACTACTCTAGTATTTTCTTACTACTCGCTTGTATTCTCAGCTTGTTTCTAAATAAGCATAAACCTCAATTAAGCTCTGAAGAAAAGCTTTTTATATATACACTTTGCTATTATTTTATCTCTTTTGTCGTATTAAAGCTTATCCATGGTGAGAGATGGAGCTTCATAGACAAACCAAGCAGAGCACTGCTGGCTATTCCTATTTTTATTGCCCTATTACGCTATCCCCCCTCATGGAGGAGCCTTACATTCGGGATAAATATAGCTTCCATGTGCTCAGCTGTAGTTGCCCTATACTTCCTCCAAAACTATCCCGAGCTGCGAGCGTTTGATGGACGGATTCCCAACGCTTGGTTTGAAGGATATATGCAAATACAAACGGGAGGCATGGTCACCACTTTTGCTATATCTAGTCTTGCTATAGCACTGTTGGAGATAAAAAATAGGAATAAACTATTTTCTATCCTTTCTTTGATTGCATTCGCCTTAGGATCTTGGGCTAGCTTACAGTCTGAAAGCCGAGGGTCTTGGTTACTAGTACCTTTAGCTACGCTAGTTGTTATTCACTACAAGTTCAACTTGCTCCGAATAAAAGTTATCCTTCTAACTATCGCATCAATAACCGTTGCAGTCGCAACTCTTAGTACTAACGATACCGTAACCTCTCGTATTAACGAGGCTCTGAGTGATTACAACCAGTACAATTCAAGTATCAACGCCTTTACCTCTGTAGGCATTCGACTCAACTTATGGAAAAGTGCATCAATCACTTTTTTAGAGAACCCACTAGTGGGTGCTGGTACTGAGGGAAGACTCGAAAAAAGGAAGTCATTAGGTGATGCGGGGGTTATAGATAAGCAAGTATCTCGAATGACTTATCATGACCATAACCAATTTCTTGAGGCTGCTTCAGTAACAGGAATAGTAGGGCTAAGCGCCTTAGTGGCTATATTTGTAGTACCCCTGTTCCTTTTCTTTAAAGTATTGAACAACCCATCGTCTTGCGAAAATGCTAAGGAATTTAGTCTACTTGGAATAGTAAGCGTTATACTTATGGTTGGTTATTGTCTGACGCAAGCTTTTTTCAATCACAACTCCGGAACAATTTTTTATTTAGTGTGGACCACAATCTTGCTAAGCGCTTCACTTGCTAATTATAAAAAAGGGCATAATAATGACAGCAACGAATAAAGATACTTACATCTGCTCTACAGTAAGACATTTATTATTTAGCCTGTATAAAGCTCAAGATAGTAATAATCAAGCAGTTATTATCTTCTTCTATGACTTCCAAAATATAGAACCACAGCAATTCGACCTAACACAATTGCCGGATAATATAGATTTAATTTTAGCTAACAGAAAGTCGTTAGTTAAACACATAAAGAAAAGTGGCCTCATTGGGAGACTTATTCTATTTTGTTCACTACGTGGCATTCCCGTATCAAACTCTATTCTTTATAAACTGAGCAACTTATTACAAAGCTATGATAGTAATTTAAACTTTACGATTGATAACTTATTTCTTTTCAATGATAACAACAAAATGTCTCGATTATTTAGACTGTTAAATCAATCTTACTCTATGATCGAAGACGGTATGGGCAATTACATTGAGCATACAATTGACTCAATACCTAAACAGGTACTGAGATACCTACAGGGCAAACAACCTAAATATTATGTTTTCGGAGAAAAAGACCAATGCAGAGAAGTCTTTGCTATTCACCCCGATAATCTGCCTAATAACATCATACATAAAGGCAAGCAGTTAACGTTATCAAAGGATAAAGCGGTTGTCGACACTATAAAAACTTGCTTTAGATTCAAAGATATACCTGGCTTCTCTGACGGTGGTTTAATTATTGCTACACAACCCGTGTTTACTGAAATCAAAGATAAGTTAATAAGTGATGACTTCTTTCTCACTATCTACAGAACAATTATTTCACTCAGTAAAGAAAGAGGAATAGTACCAGTTTTAAAGCTCCATCCTCTAGAAAAAAGGTGTGATTATGAATGTTTTGAACATGAGGGTATTGAGTTTCTATCAAGTAAGCTTCCATTAGAGCTATACTTGTTATCAACTTCTGAAAAAACGAATATCATTACGATAAATTCATCAGTGGGTATTGGAATGGAAGAGTATTGTAATGTAT